>JAKDLE010000107.1 GCA_030453005.1 Pseudonocardia sp.
CTCGGGGTGGTGCTGCTGCTGTCGCGGTGGGTCCGCTCGGGGGTGGTGCTGCTCATCGTCGGCGTGATGCTGGGGTCACTGGCCACCGCCGGGGTCAGCCTGCTGCTCACCGTCATCGACCCGCAGCGTGCCCAGCAGTTCATCGCCTGGGGCCTGGGCAGCTTCTCCGGCACCACCGCGGTCGACTTCGCGATCTTCGCGCCCGTCGTCGCGCTCGGGCTGGTGGTCGCGCTCGCCGGGGTCAAGGCGCTCAACGCCCTGCTGCTGGGTGAGGACTACGCCCGCAGCGTCGGCGTGCGGATCGGCCGGGTGCGGCTGGTGATCCTGCTGTCCTCGGCGGTGCTGGCCGGGGTGGTCACCGCGTTCTGCGGGCCGGTGGCGTTCCTCGGGATGGCGGTGCCGCACCTCGCGCGCCTCGCCGCGGGCACCTCCGACCACCGCGTCCTGCTGCCCACCGCGCTGCTCACCGGGGCGTGCGTCGCGCTGGTCTGCGCGGTGGTGTCGCACCTGCCCTGGCTGTCCGGGCCCATCCCGGTCAACGTGATCACCTCCGTGGTCGGGGCGCCGGTCGTCATCGCGGTGCTGCTGCGCAGCAGGCTGGTGAGCCCGTGAGGGGCCTGGCCCTGCGGGGCCTCGACGTCGGCCACCGCCGCGTCCCCGTGCTGTCCGACATACACCTGCACGCGGAGCCCGGTGAGCTCACGGTGCTGCTCGGCCCCAACGGCACCGGCAAGTCGACGCTGCTGCGCACGGTCGCGGGCCTGCTCCCCCCGCTGCGCGGCGCCGCCGCCCTGCACGGCACGGACCTCACCGCCCTGCGCCCCGAGCAGCGCGCGCGGCGCGTCGCCGTGGTGCTCACCGAGCGCGTCGACGCCGCGCTGCTCACGGCGCGCGAGCTCGTCGCGCTGGGCAGGCACCCGCACACCGGCGCCCGCGGCACCCTGCGCCCGAGGGACCACACCGCCGTCGACGACGCCCTGCACGCCGTCCGCGCCTGCCCGCTGGCCCACCGCCGCGTCGCCCGTCTGTCCGACGGCGAGCGCCAGCGGATCCTCATCGCCCGGGCGCTGGCGCAGGACCCCGAGTTGCTGCTCCTCGACGAGCCCACCGCGTTCCTCGACGCCCCGTCGCGGGTCGCCGTCACCGGCCTGCTGCGGCGGCTGGCCCACGAGCGCGGCATGGTGGTGGTGGCCTCGACCCACGACGTCGAGCTCGCGCTGCGCGTCGCCGACCGGGCCTGGCTGCTCGACCGCGACGGCGGGGTCCGCTCCGGTCCGCCCGCCGAGCTCGTCGTCGACGGCGCGGTCGGCCGGGCCTTCGACAGCGACGAGCTGCACTTCGACGCGGCCGCGGGCACGTTCGTCATGAGCTGAGCGCGCCTCACTCTGCGACGCCGCTGGAATCCGGGCGCGGTCGGTGGTTGGGTGCTCACCATGATCTTCATCGCCATCAAGGTCGACATTCGTCCCGAGAAGCGCGACGACTGGCTCGCGGGCATCGCCGCCTACACAGCCGACGTCCGGGCCGAGGCGGGCAACCTCGCCTTCGACTGCTTCGAGAGCCTCGACACCCCGAACCAGTACTCGATCCTGGAGTCCTTCGCCGACTCCGACGCGGGCGCGGCCCACGTCGCCACCGACCACGCCAAGAGGTTCTTCGAGTGGTTCCCCACCGTCGTCAGCGCGACGCCGAAGATCGTCTACCAGGAGCTCGAGGGCGAGGGCTGGGGGGAGATGGCGGAGGTCAAGCCCGTCTGACGCCACCACGATCAGCGGACCGGGCGGAAGCCGGATAGAAAGACGCCTTCGCTTCTTGGAGGTCGTGTGCACATCTGGCCCGGTTCGCCGTACCCGCTCGGTTCGCGGTTCGACGGGGGCGGCACCAACTTCTCGATCTTCTCGGAGGTCGCCGAGCGGATCGAGCTGTGCCTGTTCGACGAAGCGGGCACCGAGACGCGGGTGACCCTGCCCGAGCGCGACGGGCTCGTCTGGCACGGCTACCTGCCGCAGGTGTGGCCCGGGCAGCGCTACGGCTACCGCGTGCACGGCCCCTACGACCCCGCGGCCGGGCTGCGCTGCAACCCCTCGAAGCTGCTGCTCGACCCGTACGCGCAGGCGATCGACGGCGAGTACCGGTGGGACCAGGCGCTGTTCTCCTACGACTTCGGCGACCCCGGCTCCTACAACGACACCGACTCGGCGCCGTACGCCAGCAAGGCGGTGGTGATCAACCCGTACTTCGACTGGGTGGGCGACCGACCCCTGCGCGTGCCCTACAACGAGACCGTCATCTACGAGGCGCACGTCCGTGGGATGACGATGCGGCACCCGGGCATCCCGGCCGACGTCCGCGGTAGCTACGCCGCCATCGCGCACCCGGCGATGATCGCGCACTTCCGCAAGCTCGGCGTGACCGCGGTCGAGCTGATGCCGGTGCACCAGTTCGTGCACGACTCCACGCTCGACGAGAAGGGCCTGCGCAACTACTGGGGCTACAACACCATCGGCTTCTTCGCCCCGCACAACGGCTACGCAGGCTTCGGTACCCGCGGCGAGCAGGTGTACGAGTTCAAGACGATGGTCCGCTCGCTGCACCGGGCGGGTATCGAGGTGATCCTCGACGTGGTCTACAACCACACGGCCGAGGGCAACCACATGGGCCCGACGCTGTCCTTCCGCGGCATCGACAACCAGGCCTACTACCGCCTGGTCGACGGCGACGAGAAGCACTACTACGACACCACCGGCACCGGCAACAGCCTCAACGTCCGCCATCACGAGTCGCTGCGGCTGCTCATGGACTCGCTGCGGTACTGGGTCACCGAGATGCACGTCGACGGGTTCCGGTTCGACCTGGCGTCGTCGTTGGCCCGGGAGTTCCACTCCGTCGACCGCCTCTCGGCGTTCTTCGACCTGGTCAACCAGGACCCGGTCGTCAGCCAGGTGAAGCTGATCGCCGAGCCGTGGGACGTCGGCGAGGGCGGCTACCAGGTGGGCGGGTTCCCCCCGCTGTGGACGGAGTGGAACGGGATGTACCGCGACACGATCCGCGACTTCTGGCGCGGCGAGCCGGGCACGCTCGGCGAGTTCGCCGCCCGCTTCACCGGCTCGTCGGACCTCTACGAGGCCGACAACCGCCGCCCGATCGCCTCGATCAACTTCGTCACCGCGCACGACGGCTTCACCCTCAACGACCTGGTCTCCTACAACGACAAGCACAACGAGGACAACGGCGAGGACAACAACGACGGCGAGAGCCACAACCGGTCGTGGAACCACGGCGCCGAGGGCGACACCGACGACGCCGCGGTGCACACGCTGCGCGAACGGCAGAAGCGCAACATCCTCACCACGCTGCTGCTCTCCCAGGGTGTCCCGATGATCGCCCACGGCGACGAGCTGGGCCGCACCCAGCGGGGCAACAACAACGTCTACTGCCAGGACAACGAGCTGAGCTGGGTCGACTGGGAGTCCGCCCGCGACAACGAGGTGCTCACCGACTACACCGCGCGCGCGGCCCGGCTCCGCGCCGCCCACCCGATCTTCCGCAGGAAACGGTTCTTCCAGGGCCGCCCGATGCGCGGCTCGGGCGACAGCGACATCTCCTGGCTGCGCCCCGACGGGCGGCACATGAGCGACGAGGACTGGGACAGCGGACGCCTCACCCTCGCGGTGTTCCTCAACGGCCAGGGCATCCCCGACACCGACGCGCTCGGCGAGCGGATCGTCGACGACTCGTTCCTGCTGCTGATCAACAGCCACCACCAGCAGCACACGTTCACGTTGCCCGACGAGAGCTACGGCAAGGCCTGGCAGGTCGTCCTCGACACCGCCGACCCGCTGCTCGCCACCACCCGACGCCGTTCGACCACCCCCGGCGGCAGACTCCGGGTGCCGAGCCGGTCCATGCTCGTCCTGCGGTGCCGCTACTGACGCCTCCCCCCGGCGGGAACGGCGTCCGGACTCGGGGCCCGGAGTGCCGTCCATGGCGGTACAGCAGGAATTCAGCCCTCAACGGGTCGGATTCCTGCTGTACCGCACGGGGTGGCCGCAGCGCCGCCTGCTCAGCTCATCCGTGCCGCGGCAGCGAGCCCTGCAACCGGGGAGCCGGAGCATGGGCGCGCTCCCGGGGCTCGCGGGGCTCCGGGAGCACGGGCAGCGACCGGTCGACGGGGGCCTGCTCGACCGGCTCTCCCTGGTCGACCGCCTCGGCGCCCGCGATCATGTGCGCGGCGATCCACTGGTAGACCGCGATCCACGACGAGCTCAGTGAGCCCGTGTAGGTCGGCCCGGCGACCTCCCGCACGGCCCGCGTGAGGGCGTGACCGACGTAGAGGTAGTGCTCGGCCTCGACCCCGTACCGGGTCCGGTGACCGGCCCCGAGGCGGTGCAGTGCGGCCTCCAGCTCCACCCCGTCGGTGGTGGCGATCACCCGGATGGACCCCAGCAGGGCGTCGGCCATGCTCTGCATCTGGCCGGTCATGTCGGCCGGGAACATCGGTCGCAGCTGCGGCGCCATCTCGAACAGTTGCGCGTAGAACTCCTCGGCCAGTCGCACCGGCCGGGCGGCCACCGCGCGACACGACGCCTGCACCGTCGCGATCACCGCAGGTGACGGGCGTTGTACCGAAGGGCCGATCATCGGACCCACGTCGAACTGACCACCGAGCTGCCTTCCGTCGAGACGAACCGGCGCTCGTCTGGCGGCACCGGCTCCTCCTCTATCGGTCTCGGGGCCCCCGGTGTTGCACGGATCCCGACCGAAAATCCCGCGGCCCGGGTGGGGAGACGAACGACGCTCAGGCGCGGACGAGCCGGACCAGTGGGATGTCCGGGTCGGCGAGCTGCGCGGCGTCCGCGCGCCGGAGCGGATCAGCTCCTGGATCGGCGTCGTCACGTCCCAGACGTTGACGTTCATCGCGGCGACCGAACGACCACCGTGCAGTACGGCAGGCCCCGACCCCCACGACGATCACGTCGGCGTCCAGCCTGGTGCCGTCGGCCGGCACCACCGAACCGGCGGTGACCTCGGCACCGGCGGCGCGGGCGGCCGCGGCGGTCTCCAGCCCGATCCACCCCGCACCGATGATCACAACCCGGCTGCCCGGGCGGAACGCCGTGCGCAGGTGGGTGCTGTCGTCGAGGGTGCGCAGGTAGTGCACCCCCGCGAGGTCCGAGCCGGGCACCGAGAGCCTGCGCGGGGTGGCCCCGGTCGTGAGGAGCAGCTTGTCGTACCGCAGGCGGCCGCCCTCGGCGGTCACGACCTCGTGGGCGCGGCGGTCGATCGCGGTCGCCGTCGTGTCGATGCGCGACTCGATCCGGTGTTCGGCGTACCAGTCCTGGGGGTGCACGAACACCGCGTCCGGTCGACCCTGTCTCGGTCGACACCGCCCTGCAGGTGGTTCTGCAGCCAGTCCGCGACCTGCTTGGTCAGCCGCTCCTGGACCTGGGGGCGACGGGCGAACAGCTCGACCACCCGCGCGAGCTTGGACAGGCCGAGGATCCGGTGCCCGGGCAGGTACCCGACGTGGGCGACACCCACGAACGGCAGCATGTGGTGCTCGCACGGCCACCAGCGGAACTCCCCGGGCCGCGGCGGCCTCGAAGGCGAAGACGACCGCCTCCTCGCTGGTCGGGGACCCGTCGATCCGGCCGAGGCCGCTGTCGCCGATCACGACGAGCTGGGCGCGACGTGCCTGGTCACCGAGGACCGGGATGGCGTGCCCGACGACGAGCTCCTGCTCCACCTCGATATCGGGGTCTCCCGCCCGGCCGTCTCCGCTGCCTCGGCGAGGCGGCTGCGGGTCTGTTCGAGGAGGATCTCGCGCTAGGCCCCGCCCAGAGCCGGGTGGGCGACCTGGTCCGCCTCCCAGCCGGACGCGGACACCAGCCGGAGCAGCGCGCGTCGCCGTCGGGCCTCCGCCGCGCCCCAGCGCGCGGCGCGGAGTGCGCTGTCCGAGCCGTCGATCCCGACGACCACAGTCGGTCGGTTGACCTGTGTGTTCATGTGGTTGCTCCTCGGGCACGCCGGCGGCCCGGTACCGGTTCACCCATCGCGGTCCGGCGGCTCGTCGGCGAGGGTGTGCAGAGCGAGGGTCGAATGGGCGTACGCGCCCCCGGCCCGCATCTCGGCGGCCACCCAGATCGCCTCCATGACCTCCTCATCGCTCGCACCGTGACGACGGGCGAGCTTGGTGTGCCCCGTGATGCAGTAGGGGCACTGCGTGACGTGCGCCACCGCCACGGCGACGAGCTGTTTCGTCTTCTTCGACAGTGCACCCTCGGCGAAGACCGCCCGACTGAAGCCCTCGAACGCGTCGTTGATCTCCGGGGCCAGCTCCTTGCGGCGTGCGGCGAGCTCGGGTGTCACGGCGGGGTAGGCATCGGTCATCGTTCTCTCCCTGTTCGGTTGCTGGGTCCGTTCTCGACGTCGTCCGGACCGGGCTTGATCACGACGACCGGACAGGCGGCGTGGGCGGCCACGTAGTGGCTGACCGAGCCGAGCAGCGCTCCGACGATCCGCCCGTGTCCGCGGGAGCCGACGACGAGCAGGTCCGCGTGCTCGGCGCTGCGCATCAGCACCTCGGCCGGGTGCCCCTCGACGGGCGCGGTGGTCACCGTCTCGTCGCCTGCCGCCACCCCGGCGTCGGTGAGAGCCGATACCAGGATCTCCTCGGCCTCGACCACCGGATGGAAGTCGCCGACCGTCCTCATGTCCCCGAACGTCGATTCCGCCGGGAACTCCCACGCGGTCACCGCATGTACCGCGAGGCCGCGCGTGGACGCCTCGCGGACCGCCCAGCGGAGCGCGGCCAGCGATCCGGGTGATCCGTCGACGCCGACCACGATCCCGCCCACCGGATCCCGGGCGTCCGGTTCCGCCGGTGTGGCCATCAACCGGCCCCTCCGTCGACGTCGAGCACGTCCGCGAGCACGAGGGCCCCGCTGATCTCGGTGTCCCGGGTGGCGGTGAGCAGGGTCACCGGGTGCTTCCTCGCCGAACGGCGGAGCTGCTCCAGCACCTCGGCCCGTCCCGGGTCGTCGAGCTCCTTGCGGTAGCGGCGGGCGAACTCGGCGAACCGGTCCGGGTCGTGGCCGTACCACGTCCGCAGCTCCGACGACGGAGCGATCTCCTTGTGCCACTCGTCGAGGTCGGCGCGGTCCTTGGACAGACCACGCGGCCAGAGGCGGTCGACGAGCACCCGGGTGCCGTCCTCCACCGTACGGTCGTCATAGACCCGCCCGACTCGTACGCGGGGCTGTCGTGACATCCTCGGGCTCCTCTCGTCCGTCGTCGTCGTTGTCGTCCGTCGTCGTCGGGGCCCCGGGGCCACCCCCCTCGTTCTCCCATCTCGCCAGAGCGAGCGTGGAATCAGCGGTGATGGCCTCCGGTCGCCTGGTCACGGCCGCGGTCCCAGTGTCCGTCCGCTGCCCCCTCGACGGGCCCGTAGGCTCTGCAACGCCTCGGCCAGCAGGGCTTCGCACTCGGCCTCGGAGCGCCGTTCCAACAGGTGGGCCAACGGGGTCTTGAACGGCTTCCAGCCTACGGGAGCGGGCGGATCGGCGACGTCCCGACCGGCGGGGAGACCGCAATGACACTCCCACCGCTCCGGGGCGGCCACCCCGGCGGACCACCGTCGGCGCGTGCGGTGGCCGTTCCGGCACCAGTACGACACCTCGTTGCGCGACTGCGCCTGCCGGTCGGCGCCGACCGCGAGATGACGGGTCATCGGACGTACCTCCTCCAGTCCAGTGGGCGATCGAATGAACGGCCTACCGGAGCACGTCGAGTCGGAGCTTGAGGGCTTCCAGTTCGTCGCGCATGGAGGTGGGGAGCGTGTCGCCGATCTTGGCGAACCATTCCTCGATCAGGGGGATCTCGGCTTTCCACT
>JAKDLE010000993.1 GCA_030453005.1 Pseudonocardia sp.
CGTCGAAATAGACGATGTCACCGGAAGCGAGGCCGAGGACCTTCGTCCACGACTGGCGCAGGAACGCGGCCCCGGCCGGGGCCGTCCCGGTTCCCTGAATCCGCGTCCACTGGGAGACCGGGCAGAACGTCTGCGCGGAGCTGGTGGACATGTAGTTGTCGGCGGCGTCGTGCCAGTCCAGGTCGACTTCCACGGTCTTGTTGCCGGTGGCGCCGGAGGGGAACACGAAGATGCTGCCGGTGTAGGTCTCACCGGGCGACACGGGCCACTTCGCGCCGTTGGTGTAGTTGACCCCGGCGCCGCCCGAGAATCGGGCCGGGGCGCCGTCCGACGACGTCCACCCGTTCACGTCCGTCTCGAACGAGGGGTTCGGTACCAGGTTTCGGCGGGCCATCGCAGCCTCCTACAGCGCCAGCGCGGTCGGTCGGTGCACCCGCACCACTGCCCCGGCGGGGAGTGCCCGGGTGACCGTGGCGGGGGTGACGGTGAACGTCTGCGGCGACGCGGCGCCCACCACGGCGGTGACCTCGACGGCGACGCCCCCCACCTCCACGACGAACGGGGTGTCGTCGGCGGCGGTGGTCCACACCGGGCCCGTGGTGGTCGCCACGGACAACGTGCTCGCCCCGGCGGCGGCGGGCGCGGCCAGCTCGGCGGCGGCCGTGTCCAGGTGGCACAGGTGCGGGTCGGTGTCGCCTACGTCAGCGGCCAGCACGACGATGCGCCACGGGTTGTAGGCGGAGCACTGCGCCGTGGCCGACCACCGGAACGGCGTGATCTCCTGGACGGTGCCCTCGACGAGCAGGTCGACGTCACCGGACGGGTGCCCGGTGAGCGCGGAGCCGGGGTCGGCCACCGTGATCCGCGACGAGGGCCCGGCGGCCAGCCACCCACCGGCCAGGCCCGGCGCGGCCCGTAGGTCGGCCGTGACGGACGGGTAGCGGTATCCCTCGACGGTGCCCAGGTGCACGGCCCATCCGGCGTAGTCGGCCACCGAGTCGGCGTCGGCGGCGTTCACCGCGAGCGAGGTGTCGTAGAGCCCGATCGTTGCCACGCCGAGCGGGCCGTCGAGGTCGGTGTATGTGGCGGCCGTCCCCTCGCGCTGCTCGGCCACTGCGCGGTTGACGTTGCGCTGGTCGTCGTCGACCGGGGCGAACTCGGCGGCCAGGTCCCCCGCGGGCACGTCCACCGTCAGGTCGACCGCACGGTTCTCCCGCTCGGTGCGGGTGACGTAGGCCAGCCCGGCACCCACTCCGTCGTAGAGGATGCCGTGCTCGGTGGCCTCGCATTCGCGGATCAGCCCGAGGAACGTGTCGGGGAACTGCGGGCCCATCGCGGCCGCGGACGTGCCGGTGACGGTGACCGGCACGCCCTCCTCGGCGCACAGCCTCGACAGGCGGGTGACGGGGTTCTCGCCGTCGTGCCCCGTGGCGACGTATGCCAGGTCACTGCGGGTGCCGATGTAGTCGGCGTAGGCGGACACGATGGGGTGGGCGAACGCGGCCGGGTCGTCGCTGCTGAACTCGGACTGGAACCGGACAGTTGCCAGGGTGGGGGTGGTGAGCCCGGCCTCGGTGTAGCCGCCGACGCCCAGCCCGTCGACGCGGAAGTAGACGAACGTGCCGCCGCCGC
>JAKDLE010000994.1 GCA_030453005.1 Pseudonocardia sp.
CCAGTCGAGCGAGGACCGCCGACAGAACGACACTGTGCCGACAGAACGACACAGTGCCGACAGAACGACACAGTGCAGCGCAGAAGTACACATCCGGTCGAACAGCTCGCAACCCCCGCGTGCGCGACGACGACGACGGTCGCGCGACCGGGATGTGCGGCGACGATGCGCTCCAGTGCGGCGTCGACGCGCGCGGTGAAGGCGGGGACGTCGACGTGTGCGGGCAGCAGTCCGTCGAGCATCCGCTGCCAGGCGGGCGGGTCGAGCCGGGCCATCTCGTGCACGGGCACGTACTCGGGTGACTCGGCGTCGTACTCACGCAGGTCCTCGACGATCTCCGGGTCCCGGCCGATCGCGGCGGCGAGGGGTGCGGCGGTGGCACGGGCGCGGGCCATCGGGCTGCAGTAGAGCGCCGCGACGTCCGCGCCGAGCACGTTCACCAGGCGGTCCGCCTGCCGCTCCCCCAGCTCGGTGAGGGCGGGGTCGGCCGGCCCGCCGCCCGTGGCGGCCGGGATGTGCTGCGGGAGCGCGTGCCGCACGAGGACGAGCTGCACCTCAGGCCGGGCCGACGTCCTGCGCGGGTACGAAGGCGCCGTGTCCGGCGGCGCGCAGCGCGGCGCGCAGGGCGTCGCGGTGGCCGTCCTGCTCGGCGGCGTCGACCGAGGTGGCGGCGTTGGCGAAGTCGAAGGTGGCCATGTCCCAGGCGGGGAACACGTGCAGGTGCAGGTGTGCCACCTCGAAGCCGGCGATCACGAACCCGACCCGCGGCGGCGCGAACACCGCGCGCACCGCGTCGCCGACGGCGTGCGAGACCGCGGTGAGGTGCGCGAGCAGGCTCGGCTCGGCGTCGATCCAGTGGTCGACCTCCACCCGCGGCACGATCAGCGTGTGGCCCGGCGCGAGCGGGTTGATCGACAGGAAGCCGACGGCGACGTCGTCGGTCCAGACGAACCGACCGGGCAGGTCGCCGTCGATGATTTTCGTGAACACGGTGGGCATCACCTCCGATGATAGCCGCTACCTTCGGAGCCATGGCACGCACGATCGCGACCACCACCACCGTCGACCGCGAGGGGCTGCTCGAGTTCCTCCGCCCCCGCCACCACGTGGTCCTCCTGACGCCCCGCGACGACGGGAGCTGGCAGGGCTCGCCCGTCACCTCCGGCGTCGACGCCGAGGGCCGGATCGTCATCGCGACCTATCCGGAGCGGGCCAAGGCGGCGAACGTCGCCCGGCACGGCAGGGCCTCGGTGGTGGTGCTGTCGGAGGACTTCAACAGTGCCTGGGTGCAGGTGGACGGCGACGCCGAACTGCTCACGCTGCCCGACGCGCTGGAACCGCTGGTGGAGTACTTCCGCTCCATCTCCGGTGAGCACTCCGACTGGGACGACTACCGACGGGCGATGACCGAGCAGGGCAAGGCGCTGATCCGCATCACGCCCACCCGCTGGAGCCCGATCGCCACCGGGGGCTTCCCGCCCCGGCTCGCCGGCACCTGACCCGAACTTCGCCGGCCACGGCTCATCCGGTGGTCCCACACAGGAGCCGTGTGCGGGCCTCGAAGCCCCGCAGAGCGTCCGATCGCGGCGGCACCACCGATCCCCGCAGCGGAGATCACCGTGAACCGCACG
>JAKDLE010000995.1 GCA_030453005.1 Pseudonocardia sp.
GAATCCCGCCCCGATGAATCCCGCGCTGCGCTGCGACGTCCGCCGCCGCTACCCGGTCGCACTGGTCGTCGTCACCGGCGTCCTGCGGCTGGACACCGCGCATCTCCTGCGCGCGGCGGCCCTCAAGGTGCTGGCCGACCGACCCACCGCCCTCGTCGTCGACCTGGCGGGCGTGGACGTGGCCGATCCGGCCGCCGCCACCGTCCTGACCCTCGTCGAGCAGCACGCCGCGAAGGAGGCCGACGCCCCCGTGCTGCTGGCCGCGCCGTCGCCGTCGGTGCGCCACGAGCTGCACCGGCTCGGCATGGGCCTCGATGTGCACGGCACGCGCGCCGACGCGCTCTCGGCCGCCGCGCGCCGTCCGGTGCCGTCGCGGGTGCGCCTGGCCTTCGGGGCGGACCGGGATGCGCCCGCCGCGGCGCGGCACGCGGTGAGCCGGGCGTGCGAGCGGTGGGGACTGGGTTCCGCGCTGCGCGACCGGGCGACGCAGGTGGTCAACGAGCTCGTCACGAACGTCGTGGAACACGCCTGGACCGACGGCACCCTGCTGATCACCCGACGGCACGCGCACCTGCACCTCGCGGTGCGCGACGGCAGCCGCGAGCCGCCGGTGCCCGGGTCCGGGTTCGGGCTGGCGGTAATCGACGGGCTCAGCTCGAGCTGGGGCGTCCGGACCGCCCCGGACGGCAAGGTCGTCTGGGTTACGCTGCGGATCTGGCCTGCCACGGGTGTCCTACCGGGCCAGACGGGGCGCACGCCGTGACCGGCGCACGACGGGAGGGGGCAGCCATGCCGGACGGGCTGGAGGTCCTGCTCGCCCACCTGCGCGACACGCGCGGCTTCGACTTCACCGGCTACAAGCGCTCCAGCCTCTCGCGCCGCGTGCAGCGCCGGATGGAGCAGGTCGGGATCACCGACCACGCGGAGTACCTCGACCACCTCGAGCTGCACGCCGAGGAGTTCACGGCGTTGTTCAACACCATCCTGATCAACGTCACCGCGTTCTTCCGCGACCCCGACGCCTGGGACCACCTGCGCACCGAGGTGCTCCCCGCGCTGCTCGCGTCGATCGGGCCGGACCAGCCGGTGCGCGTCTGGAGCGCCGGGTGCGCGTCCGGCGAGGAGGCCTACACGCTGGCCATGGTGCTGGCCGAGCTCATGGGCGTCGAGGCGTTCCGGGCCCGCGTCAAGATCTACGCCACCGACGTGGACGAGGAGGACCTCACCCGGGCCCGGCAGGCGCTGTTCGATGAACGCCAGGTGCGCGGCGTCGCGCCGGAGCTGCTGGAGCGCTACTTCGACCGGGTGGGGCAGCGCTACCAGTTCCGTTCCGACCTGCGCCGGTCGGTGATCTTCGGGCGCAACGACCTGGTGCAGGACGCCCCGATCTCCCGGATCGATCTGCTGGTCTGCCGCAACACGCTGATGTACCTGACGGCCGAGACGCAGGCGCGCATCCTCTCGCGCTTCCACTTCGCGCTGGGCCCCGCCGGTGTGCTGTTCCTGGGCAAGGCCGAGATGCTGCTCAGCCACGGCGCGCTGTTCGTCCCGCTCGACCTGCGCTACCGGGTGTTCACGAAGGTCGCCCGGGTGCTGCCGGTCGGGCCGGTGGCCCCCGTGGCGCTGCTG
>JAKDLE010000108.1 GCA_030453005.1 Pseudonocardia sp.
CGGAGAACGCGCCGCCGTGGGGCCCGGTCACCGCCCCGCCCCCGTTGCAGTAAGGCCACCTTGCCGCAACGAGATGGCGTGAAGGTGGCCTTGCTGCAACGCGGTCCGCCCCACGCCGGACGCTTCGGGGCGGGGAGGCCGGTCTCGGCCTCGCAGTTCGCGAGGATCGTCTGCATCGGCGGGCCCAGGTCGAACACGGGGCCGGATCAGGAGGGAGCCCGACGGGTGCACCGTCGCGGCGTGGTCGGGTAGCACGAGGGTCGTGGAGTCCATCTCGACCACGATCGCCGGCCCGCGGACGACGTCGCCCGCCCGCAGGGTGGTGCGGTCGTAGACGGCGGCCTCGACGGCGCCGCCCGAGACGTGGACCGGGTGCGTGTCGATCGGCACGGGTGGGCCCTCGGAGCCCGGGAGCGTCACCGCGGCCACCGACGGGCGCGGGCCCGACACGCTTGCGCGGGCGTTGACCGGCTCGTGGTCGGTCGTGAGCAGGAACGAGAACAGCCGTTCGTCCTCGACGTCGAACGCGGCCGCGAGCTCGGCGAGGGGGTCGCCCTCCAGCGACGGCACGGGGATCGGGATCTCGAAGCCCTGGCCGTGGTAGCGGACATCGACCTGAAAGGTGGTGGTCTGGTCGGTCTCCGGGACGCCCTGCTCGGCGAGGCGCTCTCCGGCGTCGGTGGCCAGCTCCCGCAGCAGTGCCGCGAGGTCGTCTCCGCTCAGGTCCTCGAACCGACGGAGCACGGTGCGTGCCGATTCGCTGCTCCGCGACGTCGTCGCGTCCCCCGGTGCGCACAGCACCCCCGGCGACGGCGGCACGATCACCGGCCACGCACCCGTCAGCTTGCCGAGCGCGTTGGCGTGCAGCGGTCCTGCGCCGCCGAAGGCGACCAGCGCGAAGTCGCGGGGGTCGAACCCCTGCTGGACGGACACGAGCCGCAGGCCACCGAGCGTGTTCTCGTTGACGATGTCGACGATCCCGGCCGCGGCGGCTCGGTGGAGCCGAGCCCCATCGACTCGGCCACCTTCTTCACCGCGGCGTGCGAGGCCGCCACGTCGAGGGTGATCTCGCCGCCCGCGAGCGTCGGGGGCAGGTACCCGAGCACGACGTTGGCGTCGGTGACGGTGGGCTCGGCGCCGCCCTTGCCGTAGGCGGCCGGGCCGGGGTCGGCGCCCGCGGACTGCGGGCCCACCCGCAGCGCGCGCGTCAGCTCGGGGACGTGGGCGATGGACCCGCCGCCCGCGCCGACCGTCCGGACGTCCACGCTCGACGCCCGCACCGTCAGGTCGCCCACCTTCGTCTCGCGGCCGATGCGGGGGGTGAGCCCCTGCACCAGCGCGACGTCGGTGGAGGTGACGCCCATGTCGAAGGTGATGAGGTCGGAGTAGCCGCACTGCTCGGCGGTCCACACCGCGCCCGTCAGGCCGGGCCCGAGAGCAGCATCGTGACCGGGGAGTCGACCGCCGCGTCGGCGGAGGACAGCCCGCCGTCGCTGCGCAGGATCGTGAGCTCGCCGGTGACCCCGCCGTCGCGCAGCTGCGTCGCGAGGGTCTCGACGTACGACTTGACCTGCTTCGCGCGCCAGGTGGCGCCGCTGGCCTCCTCGACCAGCAGGAAATCGGTGAAGGTGCCGCCGACGTCGACACCGAGGCGGTAGGTCATGGGTGCTCCTGCTCTCGGGCGGCCCGCACCATCACGGCTCGGGCGTTGTGGATGTGTGCGGTCATGACGGCCTGCGCCCAGACCGGGTCGCGGGCGCGGATCGCGGCGACGATCTCGACGTGGTGCGCGAGGCTGCGGCGCAACGAGGCGTCGTCGTAGGCGTGGAAGTTGCGCAGCACGATCGGGGCGTGCACGGCGCCCGCCAGCGCGCTCGCCATCGCGGGGTGCGCGGCGACGGCGGCCAGGCGCCCGTGGAACTGGCGGTTGAGCGGGACCAGCGCGTCGAGGTCCTGGGCGGGTCCGGGCTCCCCGACGCGCCGCATCGCGTGCGCCGACTCGTCGAGCGCCGCGATGTCGGGGTCGGTGGCGCGGGGCACGGCGAGCGCGGTGAGCCGCGGTTCCAGCGCACCGCGCAGGTCGAACACCTCCTCCAGTTCGGCGACGGTCCAACTGCTCACCCGGGCACCGCGGTTGGGGACGATCTCGACGAGTCCCTCCGCGGCGAGGCGGCTCAGCGCCTCGCGCACGGGCGTGCGGCTCACGCCAAGGCGCTCGGCGAGCTCCACCTCACCGAGCCGTGAGCCCGCCGCGAACTCGCCGCGCAGGATGAGTTCCCGTACGACGTCGACCGCCCGCTCCGATGCGCGTGTCACCCGGCCTCCCGTTGGATTGTGTGCAAAGTAGGGCGGTCGGCTTCCGTCGTCCAGGCGTTCGGGCTATCTTTTTCCTGATTGCATACACACGGCGGAAGGACGCACCGTGGGAGAGCTGCTGGCGGGACCGACCTCGCCCCGCGCCCGGCTGCGGGAGCTGCTGGCCGGGCCGGGACCGGTCGTCGCGCCCGGGTCCTACGACGCGCTGTCGGCGCGGTTGGTGGAGCAGGCGGGGTTCGACGTCGTCTACATGACCGGGTTCGGCACCACCGCGTCGCTGATCGGACGCCCCGACGTCGGGCTGCTCTCCGGCACGGAGATGATCGACAACGCCCGCCGGATCGTCGCCGCCGTGGACGTGCCGGTGATCGCCGACGCCGACACCGGCTACGGCAACGCGCTCAACGTCCTGCGCGCGGTGGCGCTCTACGAGCAGGCCGGGGTGGCCGGCATCCACCTGGAGGATCAGGTGATGCCCAAGAAGTGCGGCCACATGAGCGGCAAGGTCGTCGTCGGCGTCGAGGAGATGACGGGCAAGATCCGCGCCGCCGTCGCCGCCCGCCGCGACCCCGACCTGCTGCTCATCGCCCGCACCGACGCCGCCGCCGTCGAGGGGCTGGAGGCGGCGATCTCGCGCGCCCGCGCGTACGCCGACGCGGGTGCGGACGTGCTGTTCGTCGAGGCGCCCACCAGCGCCGACGCGATCGCGCGCGTCGCGGACGAGCTGAGGGGCGTGGCTCCGCTGGTGTTCAACTGGGCCGAGGGTGGCCGCACACCCCCGCTCTCCCTGGAACGCATCGCCGAGCTCGGCTTCACGCTCGTGCTCTACCCGATCGGCACGCTGCTCGCGGCGACGGCGGGCATCCGGTCGTTCCTGGAGACGTTGCGCGCCGACGGCACCCCGGCCGCCGCCCTGCCCGACCTCCCCACCTTCGACGGCTTCACCGACCTCATCGGCCTGCCCGAGGTGCAGCAGCTGGAACACCGCTTCGCCCCCTGACCCGCCGAGTTTGCCGATCCGCGCACTGAGATTGCCGGTCGTGCTCGGCCAGACGGGGCGGATCGGCAAACTGGGAGCGCGGATCCGCAAACTCGGCGGATGGGGTGATCGGATTCAGATCAGACGGGGAGCGTCTCGACGTCGTAGCGGGGGATGTGTCGGTCCGCGGTGACGAGAGGGATGCCCTCCAGCTGGGCCTGGGCGATCAGGAGCCGGTCGAACGGGTCGTTGTGGTGATGCGGCAGTGCCGCGACGTGCAGGGCGTGGGCATGGGTGACGGGTAGGCCGCCGATCGCGTCGCGGCGCATACGGGAGGGAACGTACGCGGCGGGCGGCTCGGGCAGCGGCAGCTTCCCCCTGGCATACTTGATTGCGATCTCCCATGCGCTTACCGAGGAGAGCAGGACGTCCACGCCCGGATCGGCGAGCCGCGCACGCACGGCGTCGGGCACCCGCGCCGTGTGGCTCTGCAGCCACAACCAGACGTGGGTGTCGAGCAGGTACCTCATTCGTCGCCGTCGAAGTAGCGCTGGAGGTCGACGGGAAGCGGTTCGTCGAAGTCCTCGGGCACGTCGAACAAGCCCTCGTCGGCACCGAACCGGCGCGGCCCTCTCCGGGGCACCGGTACGATCATCGCCACGGGCTCGCCGCCGCGGGTGATCGTCACCTCCTCGCCGGTGGCCACGCGACGCAGCAGCTCCGAGAGCGTCGACTTCGCCTCGTGTACCCCGACCTCGGTCATGGCCACAGGTTAGCCCGCGGGCTGGCTAAGTCAACAGATCTGCCTCGCGCCTACCCTCGGGCGCCATGACGGGGAACAAGGTCCGGGTCGCCGTGGTGTTCGGCGGGCGCAGCAGCGAACACGCGGTGTCCTGCGTGTCGGCGGGCAGCGTGCTGAGCCACCTCGACCCCGAGCGGTTCGAGATCGTGCCCGTCGGCATCACCCCCGAGGGCGCGTGGGTGCTGGGCTCCGACGACGTCCGCGAGCTGGCCATCGACGACCGCGAGCTGCCCTCGGTCGACGGCTCCCGCACCGCGCTCGCGCTGCCCGGCGACCCGACGCGTGGGGGGCTCCTGGTGCTCGACCCCGACCGCGCGGGTGAGGTGCTCTCGGGCGTCGACGTCGTCTTCCCGGTGCTGCACGGGCCCTACGGGGAGGACGGCACGATCCAGGGCCTGCTGGAGATGGCGGGCGTGCCCTATGTCGGCGCTGGGGTGCTGGCCAGCGCCGCGGGAATGGACAAGGAGTACACCAAGAAGCTCCTCGCCGCCGAGGGGCTCCCGGGTGGCACGGTCGTCGTGCTGCGCCCGGCCACCGACACCCTGACCCCCGCCCAGCGGGAGACGATCGGGCTGCCCGCCTTCGTCAAGCCCGCCCGGGCCGGTTCCTCCATCGGGATCACCCGGGTCACCGACTGGGCCGACCTCGACGCCGCGATCGCCACCGCCCGCGCGCACGACCCGAAGGTGCTGGTGGAGACGGCGGTCGTCGGGCGCGAGGTGGAGGTCGGGGTGCTGGAGTTCCCCGACGGGTCGGTGCGCGCCAGCGTGCCCGCCGAGATCCGGATCGTCGGCGACGCCGCCTTCTACGACTTCGACTCCAAGTACCTCGACGACGTCTGTGAGTTCGACATCCCGGCCAAGCTCGACGACGCCGTCGCCGAGCAGTTGCGGGAGACGGCGGTCGCGGCCTTCCGGGCGCTCGACGGCCAGGGCCTCGCGCGCGTCGACTTCTTCGTGGGGCCCGCCGGGGAGATCACCGTCAACGAGGTCAACACGATGCCGGGGTTCACCCCGATCTCGATGTTCCCCCGGGCCTGGGCCGTCACCGGCCTCGACTACCCGACGCTGCTCGCCACCCTGGTGGAGACGGCGCTCGCCCGGGGTACCGGGCTGCGTTAGGGGACGACGTGGCCGTGCACCAGCCGGGTGAGCGCGGCCCCGAGCGCGTGCCGCTCGTCGCCGAGGCGGACCCACCGCGGCCCGCCGAAGGGCGCCTGCTCCTCCACCGTGAGCACCACACCCGGGAGGACGCCGAGCTCGCCGAGATAGCGCAGTGCGGCGCTGTCGCGGTCGGACACGCGCTCGACGTGGAACCGCGCTCCGGGCGTCACGCCGTCGAGCGGGGTGCCCCGGCCCTCCACGTGCGGGCCCTCGCGCGGGGGGATCGGGTCACCGTGCGGATCGTGCGTGGGGTGGTCGAGCGCGGAGTCGATGCGCTCCTCCAGACGGTCCGACAGCGCGTGCTCCAGCAGCTCGGCCTCCGCGTGCACCTCGTCCCACGGCACGTCGAGGACCCGGGCGAGGAACGTCTCCAACAGACGGTGGCGACGCACCACGCGCAACGCGGCGAGCTCACCGGCCGTGGTGAGCCGCAGGGAGCCCTCCGGCCGGACGAGCAGGTCGCCGTCCTCGAGCCGCTTGAGCATGGCCGAGACCGAGGGGGACGACACGCCGAGCTCCGAGGCGAGCGTGCCGGTGGTGACCACCTCGCCCAGGTGGGCGAGCTTGTAGATGGCCTTGAGGTAGTCCTCGGTGGCCCGGGACATCGTCACCATGACCGGAAGCGTAGCCGGCGGAGCGCGGTTCGGCGGCTCGGTGTGGCAGGTCGAACTCTCGCCACTCCGCCGGGTCAGCGCACTGCGACGTCCGTGGCGGGCAGGGTGTCACGCAGCACGTCGGACACCGTCTGCAGGGGCCCGCTGCCCACGTCGGTGGGCGTGGTGAGCACCACGTAGACGGGCCGGTCGACGGCCACGTAGGTGACCACGACGGGGTTCGGGACGCCGTCGTCGAGCTCCAGCCATCGCACCCCGTTGATCTCCAGGAGGGAGGAGCTGGGCGCCAGCTCCGTCGGGCGCGGCAGCCCGCAGCGCAGCACGACGGGGCGGGGGGACGCGGCCCAGGCCCGCACGCCGGGCGGAGCAGGCTCGGCCAGTGGCCGGACCGGGAGCGTTGAACCGCCCGAGGGCAGGGCGCCCTCGAGGTTCGCGAGCACGGCGTCACACTGCGGGCCCGCGGCCTGCGGTGCCTCGACCGGAGGGGTGGCCAGCGGCGTCAGGTCCGGGGGAGGGGGCGCGCCCTCCGACGACCGTGCGGTGACCCCGATGCCCGCGACCACGATCGCCAGCAGCACCGGCAGCGCGATCGCGATCAGCATCGGCAGCGGCGGGCGGCGGGTGGCGGGCATGGCGGACGGCTCCGAGGTCAGGAGGAGAGGCGCACCACCGGGCAGGTGAGCGTGCGGGTGATGCCGTTGACGCCCTGCACCTGCGCCACGACGAGCTGCCCGAGGAGGTCGACGTCGTCGGCCTCCGCGCGGACGATGACGTCGTAGGGCCCGGTGACGTCCTCCGCCGAGATCACCCCCGTGATCCCGGCGATCTCGGACGCCACGGCGGCCGCCTTCCCGACCTCCGTCTGGACCAGGATGTATGCCTGCACCACGTCGTGCCCCTTCCATTGCAGAGATTTCCGGAGACCTTCGCCGATGACGTGGCAAGGTCGGAGGCCGAACGTACCGGAGGAGGCCCCGTTGCCCACATCGTCGCCCGACGCCGAGAGCGATGACACAGCGCGGGACACCCTCGCCGGGGTCGGCGAGTTCGGGCTGATCACTCGCGTCACCGCGGGTCGCGCCCAGCCGCCCGGCACGCTGCTCGGTCCGGGGGACGACGCTGCGGTGGTCGCCGCGCCGGACGGGCGGGTCGTGGCCTGCACGGACGTGTTGGTGGAGGGAGTGCACTTCCGGCTCGACTGGTCTACCTCCGAGCAGGTGGGGCGCAAGGCGGCCGCGGCGAACCTGGCCGACGTCGCCGCGATGGGCGCGGTGCCCACGGCGCTGCTGGTGGGGCTCGCGTGTCCGCCGGACACCCCCGTGGCCACCTGCGAGGCGCTCGCGAACGGGCTGTGGTCGGAGGCGGCGGTCGTGGGTGTCGGGGTCGTGGGCGGCGACGTGGCGTCGGCCACGCAGCTCGTGCTGTCGGTCACCGCGCTCGGGTCCCTTGAGGGCCGTGAGCCGGTGACGCGCGCCGGGGCCCGGCCCGGGGACGTCCTCGCCGTGTGCGGCCGGATCGGCTGGTCGGCGGCCGGGCTCGCGGTGCTGGGGCGTGGTTTCCGGTCCCCGGTCGCCGTGGTGGGTGCGCACCGGGTGCCCGAACCGCCCTACGCGGCCGGGCCGCAGGCCGCGCTCGCAGGCGCCACCGCCATGATCGACATCTCGGACGGGCTGCTCGCCGACCTCGGTCACGTCGCGCGGGCGTCGGGGGTGGTGGTGGACGTGCGGTCGGCGGCGTTCGAGGTGCCCGCTCGGCTCGCCGACGTCGGACGCGCGCTGGGCGTCGACCCGCTGCACTGGCTGCTCACCGGCGGCGAGGACCACGCACTGGCCGCCACGTTCCCCGGCGCGCCGCCCGAGGGCTGGACCCCGGTCGGCGCCGTGCGCGAGGGGGCGGCGCAGGTGCTGGTGGACGGCCGTGTCTACGACGGCGGCCCGACGGGCTGGGACCACTTCGCCCGCTGAGCTGACCCTGCTGGTCAGTTCTCCGTGGCCCGGACCCTGGCTCG
>JAKDLE010000996.1 GCA_030453005.1 Pseudonocardia sp.
CTCCGGCACAGCGTCCACACCCGCCTCCGGCACAGCGTCCACACCCGCCTCCGGCACAGCGTCCACACCCGCCTCCGGCACAGCGTCCACACCCGCCTCCGGCGCAGCGTCCACACCCGCCTCCGGCGCTGTTTCCACCCTCGCCTCCGGCGTGGCCTCCCGCACGCCACGCGGGTCGGCATCGCTGCGGATGTCGATGCGCCACCCGGTCAACCGCGCAGCCAGCCGCGCGTTCTGACCCTCCTTCCCGATGGCGAGGGAGAGCTGGAAGTCGGGCACCACGACGCGCGCGGACCGCGTGGCGGCGTCGATCACGGTGACCGACACCACCTTCGACGGCGACAGGGCGTTGCCGACGAACGTTGCCGGGTCCTCGGACCAGTCGATGATGTCGATCTTCTCGCCCGCCAGCTCGCTCATCACGCCGCGCACCCGCTGGCCCATGGGCCCGATGCAGGCGCCCTTGGGGTTGACCCCGTCCACCGTGGACCGCACAGCGATCTTGGACCGGTGTCCGGCCTCGCGGGCGACGGCGACGATCTCGACCGCTCCGTCGACGAGCTCGGGTACCTCGAACGCGAACAGCTTGCGCACCAGGTTGGGGTGGGTACGGCTCAGCGTGATCTGCGTGCCGCGCATCCCGCGCGTCACCCCGACGACGTAGCACCTGATCCGCTCGCCGTGGTTGTAGGTCTCCCCCGGCACCTGCTCGGCCGCGGGCAGCACCCCCTCGGTCTGGCCGCCGAGCGAGACGATCACCACACCGCGGGCGTTGGCGCGGGCGTCGCGCGAGACGATGCCCGCGACGATCTCGCCTTCCTTCGTGGCGAACTCGCCGTAGGTGCGCTCGTGCTCGGCGTCGCGCAGCCGCGCCACGATGACCTGCCGGGCCGTGGCGGCGGCGATCCGGCCGAATCCCTCCGGGGTGTCGTCCCACTCCCGGTCGACGACGCCGTCGTCGCCCAGCTCCTGTGCCATGACGCGGACCAGCCCGGACTTGCGGTCGATGTCGATGCGGGCGTGCGGCTCGTGGCCGTCGGTGTGCTTGTAGGCCGTGAGCAGGGCCGTCTGGATGGCGTCGATGACCGTCTCGAACGGGATGTCCTTGTCCCGCTCGATGGTGCGCAGCGCGGCGATGTCGACATTCATGGCTGGTCCTCTTCAGTTGTGTCGGGCGGGCCGCCTAGCCGACGGACCTCGGCCTCCGGCGGGTGACGGAACTCCACCTGCACCGCGGCGTGGGCCACGTCGGCGTAACGCAGCTCGCGGAGCTCGTCGTCGGCCAGCACGGTGACGGACTCGTCCCCCGCCGTGCCCACCCGGGCGGTGAACACGGCGCCCTGGTGCGGGCGGACGGCGACCTGACGCAGGTGGGCGCGGCGCCAGTGCCGCGGCAGCGTGAGCGCCCGCTCGGCACCCGGCGAGGTGACCTCGAGCGTGTAGGCCCCGGCGAGGAGATCCTCGTGCTCGTCCAGTGCGGCCGCGGCCTCGCGGGACAGGCGGGCGATGTCGTCCAGGTCCACGCCGGAGTCGGCGTCCACCACGAGCTTGACGGTGTGGCGGCGGCCCGCGGCGCGGACGTCGAGCTCCTCGAGCTCGACGCCCGCGGCGCGGACGAGGGGTT
>JAKDLE010000997.1 GCA_030453005.1 Pseudonocardia sp.
GACCGGCGAGAGCGCGACCGGCGAGAGCACGGGTGGGCAGCGGCCGAACATCATCGTCTCGGTGGCGACCACGGACGCGACGGTGCCGGACGCGAAGATGACCGAGCACATCCACGCCGCGCTCGCCGGGCGGGATCTGCTGCCCGCCGAGCACTTCGTCGACTCCGGCTACCCGTCCGCGGCGCTGGTCCTCCACAGCGCGCGCCGCTGGGGCGTCACCCTGGTCAGCCCGCTGCTGGCCGATCAGTCACCGCAGGCCAAGGCCGGTGCCGGGTACGACCGGGCCGGCTTCACCATCGACTTCGACGCCGAGCAGGCCCGCTGCCCACAGGGCCAGACCTCCACCTGGTGGAACCGCGTCACCCAGCGCGGCACCGCCGCGATCGTGATCAAGTTCGCGGGCGGCACCTGCCGGCCCTGCCCGGTGCGGGCGCAGTGCACCCGCGCCACCTCACCGAAGTACGGGCGCCAGCTCACCGTGCCCCCACGCGAGGTCCACCACGCCCAGCGCACCGCTCGGGCCAGCCAGAACACCCGCGACTGGCAGGCCCGCTACGCCATCCGGGCCGGGGTCGAGGGCACCATCCGACAAGCGGTCGCGGTGACCGGGATGCGCCGAGCCCGCTACCGCGGCCTGGACAAGACCCGACTCGAACACGTCTACTCCGCGGTCGCGCTCAACCTGATCCGCCTCGACGCCTACTGGAACGGGCACGCCCTGGACCGCACCAGGACCAGCCACCTCGCCCGCCTCGACCTCGCGCTGGCAGCGTGATCGAATAAGCCATCAGGGTCGTCGCCGAAGTGTCGGGCGCAGCGGGCCTCGGACCACCAGGCGCCCACCGCGGTGTCGCTGCCCGGCCCGTCGCTGTTTGCCCGGGTGTCGTGGAGGGTGGCGGCGATGAGGGCGGTGAACCACTCGTTGACCCCGACGAGATGGGCGAGGCGCAGGTTGTGGGCGACGCCGAAGGCCCGGTTGTGGCGGTAGCCCAGGTCCTTGACCTCGAGGCCTTCTTCGGCGGCGAGGACGGCGGCGCCGGCGGTGCCCAGGACGTAGTGCATGGGTGCGGTCCCGATGGAGGCGAAGGGCTGGAACCGGTCGATCACCGACCACAGGTAGAGCTCGCGCAGCCGTTGGGTGCCCGAGCGGTAGGAGGGGAACGCGAGCGCGGTGATCTGGGTGGAGGTCAGGACGCGGTGCTCGTGCAGCATCCGGATGATCCAGCGGTCCCGTGGGGTGAGCCGCCAGGCGAGGCGGGCCTGGTGATCGGCGGTGTTCGCACAGCGCGGTGTGGCCTGGCCGGGCGCGGCGCTGCGCAGCGCACGCTGCGGCGTGTGATGGGTGATCGACATGATGAGGTCCTTCCGGGGTTGCCGGGGTCGGCCAGGGTTGCCGTACGAGGAAGCGGTGTGAGGACGCGGTGGTGCGTCAGCGGCGGCGCGGATCGCCGTGGATCACCGGTGCAGGCGGACGGTCGGCCGCCGCTGCGCGGTCGTCGGGGCGTCCCCCGGGCTGGCGGGAGACCGACGGCGAGGCGGAGACGTCGCGGACCGGGGTCGGGTCGGCGCTCGGGCGCCCCTCGGGGTCGCGATGCGTAGTGACGAGGCCCTTCGGCTTATGAT
>JAKDLE010000998.1 GCA_030453005.1 Pseudonocardia sp.
GGTCGTCGTCCGGCCCGCTCACCCGGGGGCGACTGAGACCAGGGCGACTGGGACCCGCGACCCAGCGACCGGGCACGTCCGGGGCGTCGCCCCGGGCCGAGCTCATCGCCTTCCACAGCACCAGTGCGATGATCGCGGCGCCGACGAACGCGATGAAGAACAACATCACCACCACCTCCGCTGCCGAGGTTAGCGGAGGCGGGACATGGCGGGGGTGAAGCGGCGCCGGGAAGCTCAGGCGTGGGCGGGCGGTAGGGTCGCCTCGCTGGTGAGGTCGGCCAGCAGACTGCGCACCTCCGACTCGCGGAACCGCCGGTGGCCTCCCGGGGTGCGGATCGAGCCGATCCGGCCCGCCGACGCCCACCGGGTGACCGTCTTGGGGTCCACCCGGAACAGGGCGGCCACCTCGCCGGGAGTGAGCAGTCGCTCGTCGTTGCTGGTGGGTGCTGCCATCGTGCGCCTCCGGATACTCCGACGTGTGGGAGTTTCCGCGTCATCCTGACATCCCGGACCCCGGGTACTCGAACGGTTGTGCCGAGGTAAAGAGCCCCTAAAGGACGGGCGGTACGAAAAGGACGCGCGTCGGGGCTCCGTAGCCTGGGGGTATGGATTCCTCGCCGTCCGGAGGGCGGGCGCCGAGCCTGGTCGCCACCGTCGTGCTCTACACGCTCGCGCGGCTCGGGCTCGTCGCCGTCATCGCCGCGGTGTTGGGGCTGTTCGGGGTGCCTCTCGTCATCGCGCTGCTGGTGGCGCTGATCGTGGCGCTGCCGTTGTCGATGGTGTTGTTCCGCGGGTTGCGCGCCCGGCTCGACGGGGCCATCGCCGAGGTCACGCGGCGGCGGGCGGTGGAACGCGAGGCCCTGCGGTCGCGGTTGCGCGGCGAGAGCGAGCAGCCCGGTTCAGATGACGGCGCCGACCGCGGCACCCACGCCGGTGAGCAGCGACCAGGCGAGCAGCAGTAGCCCCGTCTGCCCGAGTACGCGGACGAGCGCCCGGCCGTCGGCGCCGCCGAGCACGTCGCGGGCGAGGAGTGCGGCCAGCGGCACCGCGAGCAGGGCCACCCACATCGGCCAGCTGCGCATCCCCGCGAGTGCGGAGAGCAGGAACGGCGCGCCGACCAGCGCGACGTAGAGCCGCCGGGTGTCGGTGTCGCCGAGCAGCACGGCCAGCGTGCGCTTGCCCGAGGTCGTGTCGGTGGGGATGTCGCGCAGGTTGTTGGCCACCAGCACGGCGCAGGCGAGCATGCCGACACCCAGCGCGCCGACGATCGCGAGCGGCCCCGGCGGACTGTTCTGCTGGGTGACGGTCGTGCCCAGCACCGCCACCGGCCCGAAGAAGACGAACACGGCCACCTCGCCGAGGCCCGCGTAGCCGTAGGGGCGCGAGCCCCCGGTGTAGAACCACGCGCCTGCGATGCACGCCGCTCCGACCGCGAGCAGCCACCACTGCCGCGACAGCGACAGCAGCGTCAGCCCGGCCAGCCCGGCCAGCGCGAAGCACACGAGCGCGGCCGTGCGCACGGCCTCGGGGGCGGCGGCCTTCGAGCCGACGAGCCGCAGCGGCCCGACCCGGTCGTCGTCGGTGCCGCGGATGCCGTCGGAGTAGTCGTTGGCGTAGTTGAC
>JAKDLE010000109.1 GCA_030453005.1 Pseudonocardia sp.
ACCGACGTCGTCGGTTGATCTCCGAACGCGACGTCTGCGCCTTGATCAGCGAGGTGCGGTCAGATCAGGCCTGCGGAACGGAGGGCGGCGCGGACGTCCTCGTGGTGCATCTCGTCGAGCGGCACCAGCGGGAGCCGGATCCCCGCGGGCATCAGGCCCATCTCGGCGAGCGCCCACTTGACCGGGATCGGGTTCGGCTCGGCGAACAGCACCCGGTGCAGCGCGGCGAGGTCGGCGTCGATCTCCGCGGCGAGCTCGGCGTCGCCCGCGAGCGCGGCGGCGCACATTCGGACCATCGCGTCGGGCGCCACGTTGGCCGTCACCGAGATGTCGCCGTGGAACCCGGCGAGGATGCTGGCCCGGGCGGTGCCGTCGTCGCCGGAGTAGAGGGCGAAGCCCTCCAAGCCGAGCGCGACCAGGTCGCGGACCCGGTCGAGATCGCCGAGCGCCTCCTTGAGCCCCACGATGTTGGGCACCGCGGCGAGCCGCTCCACGGTGGAGGGCAGCATGTCGCAGCCGGTGCGGCCGGGCACGTTGTAGAGGATCTGCGGGATGTCGACGGCCTCGGCCACCGCGATGAAGTGCCGGTAGAGCCCCTCCTGCGGAGGCTTGTTGTAGTAGGGCGTGACGAGCAGCGCGGCGTCGGCGCCTGCCGACTTCGCCGCCGCGGTGAGGTGGATCGCCTCAGCGGTGTTGTTCGCACCGGTGCCCGCGATCACCGGGACGCGGCCCGCGGCCACCTCGATCGTGCGGCGGATGACCTCGGTGTGCTCGGCCACGTCGAGGGTGGACGACTCCCCGGTCGTGCCGACCGACACGATGGCCGCGGTGCCCGCCTCGATCGTCCGGTCGACGATCTTGGCCAACGCGTCGTGGTCGACCGCACCGTCCTCCCGCATCGGGGTGACGAGCGCGACCAGGCTTCCGACGATCACCGGTTCCTCCAGGAGAGACGAATCGATCGCGACGGTACCCGTACGCCCCGGGCGTCAGCCGAACGCGGTGCGGATCGGGCTCCCGGCCGTGGAGAGGCGACGGCCCGTGGCGGTGAGCACGGCGACGATCGCGAGCAGCGCCGCCCCGCCGACAACCGTGGGGGCGCCGCCCAGCGCGATGCCCACCAGCGCCCACACCGCCGCGGCGGCGAACCCGACCACCGCGGTGCCCGACAGCACCACCCAGGCGAGGATCGCGGCGACGGCCAGCAGCACGACCACCGCGGCGATCGCGGGCAGCGCACCGGAACCGGGTAGCCCGGCCCACACACCGGTGGCCGCGGTACCCAGGACGGTGGCCAACGACACCCATCCCGTGTAGAGCGCGACGGAGCCGCGGAACACCACCCGCTCCGCTACCCCGGCGGCGGGCAGCCGGCTCAACCGCCCGAACACCGTGGCCAGGCACACCAGCAGCGCGATGATCAGCAGCTCGGCCACCGGGATCAGGCGCGCCCCGAACGCCAGAACCCACGCCGGGTTGAGCACCGCCGACGCCGCCAGCCACCATCCGGTCCGCCGGTGGACCTCCCGACCCCGCTGCGACGGGAGCAGCTGGTAGACCGCGTAGGCGAGGAAGCCGACATAGATCGGGCCCCAGATCGCGAAGGCCCATCCCGCGGCCAGCAGCGGCGTGGCGTAGTCGCGCGCCACCGCCCCCACCGACTCGCCGACTGCGCCGCTCCCACCCAGTCCGGAGACGACGATCTGCCCGACCGCGAGCACCGCCACGGCGGTACACCGCACCACGTCGACGGTGTCGGAACGGCGGGACGTGACGGTCATGGGCACATCATCGACCCCCCGTCCGACGCCGGCCACCCGGGTCGTCCGTCGGGTGCGACGACGCCGGAGCCGGTCGGTCGCTCCGACCCCCGAACCGCGGCGACGACGGCTCGGGTGACGGCCAGCGCGTCCTGCACCCCGTTGTCGCAGCCCTTCTCGAAGCCCTCGCCGTCGATGACCGGCGAGTTGGTGATGTGCGCCACGCAGACCACCGCCGCACCGGTCGCCGCCGCATAGGCGTACAGCGCGGCCGCCTCCATCTCCACGCAGACAGCCCCCTCCGACGCGGCGGCGGCGATCGCGGTGGCCGTCTCGCGGTAGGGCGCGTCCGTCGTCCAGGACGAGCCGGTGAGCACCGGCTCCGGGAGGTGCTCGAACGCGTCGTCGAGGAGCTTCGCCAGTGCGGGGTCCAGCAGGCTCCAGCAGGCAGGCGGGAGGTAGTGCAGGCTCGTCCCCTCGTCGCGCAGGGCCCGATCGACCAGTACGAAGTACGGCGGATCACCGAGAGGAGAGATCCGGCCCGCGGAGGTGAGGCTCACTACCAGCTCACAGCCCGAGGCCGCGAGCTGCTCGGCCACCAGCACGGCGAACGGAGCCCCCACGGCCAGCCCGACCACACCGACCTCGATGCCGTCGAGGTCCATCGTCCACATCACGGTGTGGAAGCACGCCCACCCCGGGTGCGGACGCCCCCGTCCGGTCACCTCGAGGTGGCGGACGATGTCGCCGTCGGGGTCGAGCAGGCAGACCGCGGGCACCGCCACGTCGGGGAGCCTCCGCTGGCGGCGGACCTCGCGGAGCAGGTTCACCGGCTCGAACAACGACCGTGCGCGGTGGTCCTTCGCGGCGAGCGGCGGGAGATCGTTCACGGCCTCATCCCATCAGAGGCCACCCCCGCCCGGCGCGTCACCGGCTCGAAAGATGTCGGCATGGTGCGGCGCCGACGGGTGCGCCGCTCCTGGAGGCCCCGGAGGGCCGCCGGTCACAGGTTCGGGAACCAGAGCTTGATCTCCCGCGCGGCGCTCTCGACCGAGTCGGAGCCGTGGACGAGGTTCGACTGGGTCTCCAGGCCGAAGTCGCCACGGATCGTGCCCGGGGTGGCCTTCTCGACGGGGTCGGTGCCCCCGGCGAGCTGACGCCACGCCGCGATGGCGCGCGGCCCCTCGACCACGGCGGAGAGCACCGGGCCGGAGGTGATGAACTCCAGGAGGGAGTCGAAGAAGGGCTTGCCGTCGTGCTCGGCGTAGTGCTGGGCCGCCAGCTCGCGGTCGACGGTGCGCAGCTCGAGGGCGACGATGTGGAGGCCCTTGCGTTCGATGCGGGCGAGTACCTCGCCGACGAGCTTGCGCTCCACGCCGTCGGGCTTGACGAGGACCAGGGTGCGTTCAGTCACGTGGACCAGCGTATCGACCGCTCCGGCTCCGCTCGCGGGGCCCGGCCCCGAGACCGGTCGGCCACCCGGGGAGGGCGGCGACAGCCCGATGATCGTCGCACCGGAACCCCAGGCAGGGCAGGGCGCGCTCCCCGTTCCCGGACGCCGATCGCCGACGGGCCGGGCGCACGCCTACTGATCCGGGGCCTGCTGGCTCGGCAGCTCGCCGCGCTCCATCCGCAGCGCGACGTCGCGGCGCAGGAGCAGCAGGCTGGCCCAGACCAGCGCGAACACCACCCCCATGATGGCCAGCGCGGGCACCAGGAGGCCGCACGCGATCACCGCCACCTGCAGCACCAGGGCCAGTGCCAGGCCCCAGGGACGCCGCTGCAGCCCCGACGCGACGATCATGCCGACCGCCACCGCGGCGATCAGCCCGACGCCGAGCGGTGTGGCGCCGTCGCCGAACTTCGGCAGGACCAGCAGCCCGAGCAGCACCACGATCGACTCGAGCACGAGGGTGGCCGCGAACACGCCGCGGATGCCCTTCATCGGGTCGGGAGGTGCGGTCACGCTACCTCCTCGCTGAAGCTCGTCGGCCGCGTTCCCGGCGGTGCTGCATCCGACGGTGACCTCCCCAGCTCGGTCACGCGGGCTCCCTACCGAACATCGTGCGCGTCTCCCCCACTGTGACGACCGATCCGGTGACGACCACGCCGACGCCCGACTCGCCGCCCTCCTCGGCCAGCTCACCCGCCTGCTCGACGGCGGCGGTGAGCACCGGCTCGACGCTCACGCGGTCGGCGCCGAACACCTCGGTGGCCAGCGCGCCGAGCGTGTCGGCGTCGATCGCCCGGAGCGAGGAGCTGGCCGTGATCACTACCTCGTGCAGCACGGGCTCCAGCTCGGCGAGGATGCCCCGCGCGTCCTTCTCCCGCATCACGCCGACGACCCCGACCAGGCGGGTGAACCGGAACTCGGCGGCGAGGGCCGCGGCGAGTGCCCGGGCGCCGTGCGGGTTGTGAGCGGCGTCGGCGAGCACCGTCGGCACGCCCTGCCCCGCGGCGAGCCGCTCCAGGCGGCCCGGCGAGGTGACGCCCGCGAACGCGGCACGCACCGCGTCGGCGTCGAGGGGCTGCGTGGGCCCGGCGCCGATCAGTGCCTCCGCCGCGGCCAGCGCGAGCGCGGCGTTGGACGCCTGGTGCTCACCGTGCAGCGGCAGGAAGACGTCGTCGTAGGTGCCCGAGAGACCGCGCAGCGCGAGCCGCTGCCCGCCCACCGCCACCTCCCGCTCGGCGACCCCGAACTCGGCGCCCTCGCGGGCCACCTGCGCGCCGACCTCCACACAGCGCTCCACCAGCACCTCGGCGACCCGCTTGTCCTGCGCGGCCAGCACGGCCACCGCGCCGGGCTTGATGATCCCGGCCTTCTCGCGGGCGATGGCCAGGATGTCGGTGCCGAGGAACTCGGCGTGGTCCAGGCCGATCGGCGTGACCACCGCGACGGCGCCGTCGGCGACGTTGGTGGCGTCCCACCGCCCTCCGAGCCCGACCTCGACGATCCCGGCCTCGACCGGCGCGTCCGCGAACGCCGCGAAGCCCATCGCCGTGAGCACCTCGAACTTGCTCAGCGTCCCGTGCCGCCCGTCGACGATGTCGAGGAACGGCTCGACGTCGCGGTAGATCTCGACGTAGCGCTCCGGCGTCACGGGCCGGTTGTCGACGTTGATCCGTTCGGTGGCGCGCTGCAGGTGCGGGCTGGTGTAGCGCCCGGTGCGCAGGCCGATCTCGGTGAGCAGGGCGTCGACCATCCGCGCGGTGGACGTCTTGCCGTTGGTGCCGGTCAGGTGCACGACGGGGTAGCCGCGGTGCGGGTCGCCCAGCGCGTCGGTCAACGCCGAGATGCGGTCGGTGGAGGGCTCCATGACGGTCTCGGGCCACCGCCGGTCCAGCTCCGCCTCGACCGCGAGGAACTCCGCGAACCCGACGACGCTCGACGTCGCGGGCACCACGTCGGGCGAGTCGCGGCCGCGGATGGCGTCGAGGACGTGGGACACGATTCCATCCTCGACGTCGCGAGCCTCGGGCTCGGGGATCTCCCCGGTGCCCTCGGGGCCGGTCACGACGGGAGGGCCGCGAGGCGCGCGGTGACCCGCTCGAAGTCGGCGACCGCGGTGACCCGCCGCTCGCGGATGCCGTCCACGACGTGGGCAGGCGCGTTGTCGACGAACCTCGGGTTGCCCAGCTTCTTGTCGGCCTGGTCGAGCTCCTTCTGCGCGGCGGCCAGGTCGCGGCCCAGCCGGGCGCGCTCGGCGACGACGTCGATGGCCCCGGAGGTGTCGAGCTCGACGTGCACGGTGCCTGCCTCGAGTGCGACCTCCAACGTGGCGGTGGCGGCGAAGTCGTCGCCGGGTGCGTCGAGGCGGACGAGCGACGCGACGGCGGCGCGGTGCGCCCCCAGCCCGGCCTCGTCCAGCCCGACGAGGCGCGCGGCGACGCGCCGGGTGTCGGGGACCCGCTGCTCGGTGCGGAACCGGCGCACCTCGGTGACCAACTTCTGCAGCGCCGTGATCCGTGTCGTCGCCGCGGTGACGACCGGCGCGCCCGCCTCGGCAGGCCAGTCGGCGACGACCACCGACTCCCCGCCGGTGAGGCCCTGCCACAGCGCCTCGGTGATGAACGGCATGACCGGGTGCAGCAGGCGCAGCAGCGCGTCGAGGACGTGGCCGAGCACGGCGCGCGTGCCGGCCGCGGTGTCGGCGTCGGCGAGCTGGGGCTTGGCCAGCTCCAGGTACCACGCGCAGAACTCGTCCCACGTGAAGTGGTAGAGCGCCTCGGTGGCCTTGGCGAACTGGAAGTCCTCCAGCAGCGCGTCCACCTGTTCGCGCACCTGGGAGAGGCGGCCGAGGATCCAGGCGTCGGCGTCGGTGGGCCGCGCAGGCAGCGGCAGGGCGGGCGAGGCCCGGTTGGCGAGTGCGAGGCGCGTGGCGTTCCACAGCTTCGTGCCGAAGCTGCGGGCGGCGAGCACGGCGTCGTCGCCGATCGGCATGTCGGTGCCCGGGTTGGCGCCGCGGGCGAGGGCGAACCGCAGCGCGTCGGTGCCGTAGGCGTCCATCCACGCCACCGGGTCGACGGTGTTGCCCGCCGACTTCGACATCTTCTTGCCGTGCGCGTCGCGCACCATGCCGTGCAGGGCGATCGTGTCGAACGGGCGCTCGCCGTCCATCGCGTAGTGGCCCATCATCATCATCCGGGCGACCCAGAAGAAGAGGATGTCGTACCCGGTGACCAGCACGGACGTCGGATAGAACTTCTCCAGGTCCGGTGTCTTGTCCGGCCAGCCGAGCGTGGAGAACGGCCACAGACCCGAGGAGAACCAGGTGTCGAGGACGTCGGGGTCCTGGGTGTACCCGGCCGGGGGCTGCTCGTCGGGGCCCAGGCACACGACCTCGCCGTCGGGGCCGTACCAGACCGGGATGCGGTGGCCCCACCACAGCTGCCGGGAGATGCACCAGTCGTGCATGTTGTCGACCCAGCCGAACCAGCGCGGCTCCATCTCCTTGGGATGGACGGCGACGGAGCCGTCGCGCACCGCGTCGCCCGCGACCCGGGCCAGGGGCTCCACCTTGACGAACCACTGCAGGCTCAGCCGCGGCTCGATCGGCTCCCTGGTGCCGCGCGAGGAGTGTCCGACGCTGTGCACGTAGGGCCGCCTCTCCGCGACGATCCGGCCCTGCGCGGCCAGCGCCTCGCGCACCTTCACCCGTGCGGTGAACCGGTCCATGCCGTCGAACTCCGTGCCCGTGCCGGTGATCCGGCCGGACTCGTCCATGATCGTGGGCATCGGGAGGCCGTGGCGGCGACCGATCTCGAAGTCGTTCGGGTCGTGGGCCGGGGTGACCTTGACCGCGCCGGTGCCGAACGCCGGGTCGACACCGCTGTCGGCCACGACCGGGATCATGCGTCCGACCAGCGGCAGCTCGATCTCGCGGCCGACGAGGTGGACGTAGCGCTCGTCCTCAGGATGCACCGCGACGGCCGTGTCGCCCAGCATCGTCTCGACGCGGGTGGTGGCGACGACGATCGCGTCGTCCCCGGCCCCGTAGCGCATGGAGACGAGCTCGCCGTCGACCTCCCGGTGCTCGACCTCGACGTCGGAGAGCACGCTGCGCATCTCCGGGCTCCAGTTGACCATCCGCTCCGCGCGGTAGATCAGGCCCTCGTCGAACAGACGCGTGAAGCGCGTGAGAACGGCGCGGTTGGAGCGTGAGTCCATGGTGAAGCGCTCGCGTGACCAGTCGACGCTGTCGCCCAGGCGCCGCATCTGCGCCAGGATCGCGCCGCCGTGCTCGGCCTTCCACTCCCAGGTGCGCTCGACGAACGCCTCCCGGCCCAGCTCACGACGACTCGTGCCCTCAGCCGCGAGTGCCTTCTCCACCAGCGCGTGCACGGCGATCGAGGCGTGATCCATCCCCGGCAGCCACAGCGTCTCGTAGCCCTGCATGCGGCGACGACGGACCAGGATATCGATGAGCGTGTGCTCGAAGGCGTGCCCGATGTGCAGGCTGCCGGTGACGTTGGGCGGCGGGATGACGACGCAGAACGGCGGCTTGTCGCTGCCCGCGTCCGCGGTGAAGTACCCGGCGTCGACCCACCGCTGGTACATGGCGCCCTCTACCTCGCCCGGGCTCCACTTGTCGGGGA
>JAKDLE010000999.1 GCA_030453005.1 Pseudonocardia sp.
GCTCGATGTCGAGCAGCGTCAACTGCTCCACCTCGGCCATGACGGCCTCGGGCTCGTCGACGCGTTCCTGCATCGCCGCGGTGTGCGTCTGCTCCTCCAGATCAACGTCATCCAACTCGATGTCGGCCACCGGCTCCGGTGCGGCATCGACCTCGGCGTCGACGGACGGCTCGACCCCCTGCTCGGGGGCCGCGTCGCCAGCCGGGTCACCCCCGATGTCGCGCCCGACGTCGACGTGTTCGGTGGCGAACAGCGGCAGCTGCTCGGCTGGGGCGAGTTCGCGCTGTGGGGCCAGGCCGCGGCGGGCGAGTTCGTCGCGGGCGAGTTCGTCGGTCGTGTGGGCTTCCTCGGTGGCTCCGTACCAACCGCCGCGGGCGTGGTGGATCTCCTCCAGCTGTCGAGCTCGTTCCGTGTTGAGCTGCGCGAGCCGGTCGCTGCGCTCCAGCTGCGCAGCGGTCGGCTCCCGGTCGGCGTCGTCGGGCTCCAGGGTGGCCAGCTTCGCCTCGGCCAGCGCCGCGTCCTCGCTGTACTGCCGCGCCAGTTCGTAGGCGGTGCGCATCTCGCCGGCGACGTACTCCGGCGCCCATGCCTGCTCGCGGGTCCAGCGGTCCCGGGCCGCGTAGAGGTCCAGGTCGGGCAGGGTGCGGTAGTCGACCGCTCCCGGGTCGGTGTTCTGCCCGAGCGCGGCGGCGGCCTGGGTCCACATCTGCCGGTGGAACTCCTGCTCGCGGCTCGGCGCGGCCCCGATCGACGTCGCGTCGGGGCCGATGCCGCGCAGCTCTCGGTAGGCGGCCACGGCGCCGGCGTTGCGTGCCCACTCCACCCGGGCCTCGGCGATCTGGTCGAGCGCCCCGACCGGGACCGGGGTCCCGTTCTCGACCGAGCGGGTCAGCTCGTCGTAGTTCGGGACCGGGCCCAGCTGCTGCACCGCCCACCCGGGCGGGTCGTCCAGCGCGGTCTGGCCCAGCTCGTGCTGGCGGTCCTGGGCGAGCACGGCGAGTTCGTGGGAGAACTGGCCGACCGGCCCGTCGGTGGGCGGGGCCAGCGCGGTCCAGTCCCCGACACCGACGTGCTGCTCGGGGCCGCGGTCAGCGGCCAGGATCCGCACCCGGTAGCGCAGCACGTCGCTGACCTGCTCGGCGTCGGCCAGCGGCCGACCATCGACCGCACTGGTCAGCAGCGCGTCGCTGTTGTGGCCGGCCAGCTCGGCCTCGCGCACCGCGCGGACCAGCCGCGGCCAGCCCGGCTCCGCAGCCAGTGACTCGACCGCTTCCGCCGGAAGCACCTGCTCGAGCTGCTCGGTGTAGCGGATCCGGGCAGAGTCCTTGGAGACCTCGTCCCACTGGATGCCGATCCAGGCCAGTGACGCCCCGTCGCGTTCCCCGATCCGGCGCTCGATCTCCGCGGCGTTGCGGGCCTCGACGTTGCTCAGCACCCCGGCCAGCCGACCCGCGGCGCTGTCATCGAGCCGCTCGGCGTTGTGGGCGTCGGGGGCGCGCTGCGCTACCAGGTAGGCGAAGTTCCCCTCCCGCCCGCGCGACAGCGCGACGTAGGCGGCTTCGCGGGCGGTGGCCTCGTCGAGCAGGGCGTGGCTGGTGTCCACGGTGCGACCCTGCGCGGC
>JAKDLE010001000.1 GCA_030453005.1 Pseudonocardia sp.
CCTACGTGGCTCTGGCCCAGACCCTCGATCTCACTCTCGTCACGGCCGACGCCCGGCTCGCGCACGCTCCCCGGCTGCCCTGTGCCGTCGAGGTGATCAGCTACTAGGTGGCTGGTGTCGTTCGGTCTGTCTGGGAGTGTGGCCGGCTCGGCTGGCGGTTCATGCGGGCTCCCGGGCTCGGTGTGATTGGGGCGGGGCCGGTTCCGCGGAACCGCTTCGGGAGCGAGGCGGTTCCGCGGAACCGCCTCGGCAGCGTTGTGGCCCTCCGGCCGGGATGGTGGGGCCTCGGTGAGGCCCGCTCTTGCCGCTGGTCACGCCGCCACCGCCCATCCCTGGGCGGTTCCGCGCACCCCGAGCACGGCCATGCAGGCAAAGTTCACCGCACCGGCCAGCAGTCGGAAGTCGGCGTCGACGCGGGTGGTGCCGCGGACCCGGGCTCGGCGCCCGCCGTGCAGGCGGCGCACCCCGTGGCCGAGCTTGCGTTCGACCTTCGGGCGGGTGCCGCGGTAGTCGTCGACCCAGGCCGGATCGGTCTGGCGGGCGCGGGCGTCGGTCAGGGTCTGCTCGTGCGGGCCAACGGACACCATGCGCCCGGCGGCGGCGGTGGTGCACTGCGCGCGCAGCGGGCACCGGCGCAGGCCGTCCCGAAGTAGGCGGTGCCGCCACCGGCGCGGGCTGGGCGGATCGGGGCGGCGCCGGCGTCGAGGCCGATGGCGAACCGGTCCTTGCTGAACAACCGCACGCCGCGGTGGGCGCCTGGGTCTTGCAGCGATCGGTAATCCCGGCCTCGCGAAGCCGATCGTGGAACTCGCCGGTGCCGTAGGCGTTGTCGCCGTAGACGCACGGTCGGGTCGCCCGAGGTCGGCGAGGGGCGGCGCTGGCCGTGCATGTTGCCGAGGACCGGGTGGTGCGGGTCCGAGCAGCGCAGCAGGTACTTGCCGTCCAGGTTCGCCTCGGACTCGCACTTCGCCTCATCCACGCGCAGCAGCCCGCCGGGGGTCACCCGCAGGTAGCGGTGCAGACCGGGTTTGGTCGAAATCCGGCCGCGCAACTCCCCGCGCTTCATCACCGGGAGCTTGTCCGAGCCGGCGATCAGCCCGTCCGGCTGAGCGCGGATGGGGCGCCGAGCAGCGCGGGCCCCACCGACCCGAACAGCCAGGGGCACTTCGATGCCGCTGGTGCTGTCGCCGCCGACCTCGACGCCGCCCGCCGGTACGGCGCGCCGCCGGCGAAGCCCTCGCTGTCGAGCTACTGGGCCACCAGCGCCGGGAGCTCGTCGGCCGCGCGGTGCAGCGTGACTGCGTGCGCGGTGTTCGCCGGGTCGTTCCCCTTCTCGACGAGGTAATGACGCACCGGTCCAGTGATGGCGGTCATCCCGATTCCCTCGCTCACAACAGTCCGAGGATATGTTCGGGCTGCGGCATGGAGAAGCCCCGACCGGCCTGCGGCCCGGATGCTCGAGCGACCCGGGCCGCCAGCCGCGTCGCGGGGACGACGAACCCTGTCGTCGCCGACGGCACCGGCCTCGCGTGTCGTGGCGGCGCGACCCCCCCGCCAGGGGGGTGACTGGTGGCCCGGCCTCACACGCCCCCCCCCGCGGGGGCGCCGGGCGCCCCCGCC
>JAKDLE010000110.1 GCA_030453005.1 Pseudonocardia sp.
CCCCGGCGCTGGCGCTGCGCCGGGCCGCCACCCTGCTGCTGCGTGGGGCGGGCTACACCGCGTTCGACCGCGCGAGAGGCGTGGAGCCGCCCGTCGACCCCGGGCACGGCGGCATCGGCGCGCCCTACGCGCACGTCACCGCCCCCCTGCGGCGCCTCGTCGACCGGTTCGGCACGGAGGTGTGTCTCGCGCTGGCCGCGGGGGAGGCGGTGCCGCGGTGGCTGCGCGACGCGCTCCCGGCGCTGCCGGAGCTGATGGTCGCCTCCGACGCGCTGGCGGGGAGGGTCGACCGGGCCTGCGTCGACCGCACCGAGGCCGCCCTGCTGGCCGGGCGGGTCGGCGACACCTTCGACGTCGTGGTGCTGCGGCCCTCGCCACCCGACGGCGCGCCCGGCGAGGTCTACCTCGCCGACCCGCCGGTGCTGGCGCGGTGCGAGGGTCCGCTGGAGGCCGGTGTGGCCGCCACCGTCCGACTGGTCGAGGCCGACGCCGCCACCGGCCGCATCGTCTTCGCCGCTACCACCTGACCGACCTACACTTCTCGTATGACCGCGGTGCTGCTGCACGAGACCCCCGCCGTCCTCCAGGAGTGGTTGGACCGGCGCCGGGCGCTGGGCCAGGACGGCTTCGACGAGGTGTGGGAAGGCGTCTACCACGTGGCACCGGTGGCGCACGGCCGGCAGGGCTGGATGGACGAGGAGATCGCCTTCGCCCTGCTCGTCCGGGCCCGCGCGGCGGGTCTGCGGGGGAGCGGCCCGATCAACATCGGGCACGCCCAGGACTACCGCGTTCCGGATGTTGCCTACCTCCGCACCCGCGAGACGGCGCTGTGGAACCCGACCGCCGCGATCGTGGTCGAGGTGATCTCGCCGAACGACGGGTCGCGCCGCAAGGCCGACTTCTACTTCCGCGCCGGGGTGGAGGAGCTGCTGCTCGTCGATCCGCTGGAGCGCACGGTGGAGTGGTTCGTCCGCGGGCCCGAGGGCTTCGTCGAGGCCGACGCCAGTGCGCTGCTCGGCGTCGCCGCGCAGGAGCTGCACGACGAGATCGAGTGGCCCGACTGAGGCTACCCTCGCCCGGGCGGTACGACGGGTCCGCCGCGGATCGAAGAGGGTGGCCCATGTTCCGCTACGGCATCGAGCACGAGCTGGCGCTGCTGCGCACCGACGGCCGGTTCGCCGACTTCGTCGACCTGACGTTCGGCGAGCTGCAGGAGGTCGTCGAGGCCCTGCCCATCGACCCCGCCGACTACCCGGGCCTGCGGATCGGCGACGTCGGGATCAAGTGCAAGCGCTGGTACGTCGAGGGCTACGAGCGGTTCGACGAGGCGGGGGTACTGCAGCGCTGTGATCCCAAGGGCCTGGAGATCCGCACCCGCATCCACGACTCCGTCGAGGCGGCCGTGGACGCGCTGCGCGCCGACCAGGCCCTGCTCGACGACCAGCTGCGGGGCCGCGGCCTGCGCTCCTGCGTGATCGCGTTCAACCCCTCGCGCAGCGGCTACGTGATCGATCCGCCGCTCAACACCTGGGAGCAGGCGCACCGGCAGGGCTCACCGGAGGAGCGCACCGCGCACCTGCACATGCTGACCTACGGCCCGGACCTCAACCTCTCGTCCGACGAGATCGCCGATCCCGTGGACGTGGCGCGCAAGCTCACCCACTACAGCCCGTGGCTGGTGCCGCTGTCGTTCTCCTCGCCGTTCCGCGACGGCGCGCCGTGGGGAGGGCTGTCGGCGCGCACGTTCCTGCGCACGGGCGTGCGGCCCGCGGTGCTGGTGTTCCTCGACGCCTGCGCGCCGCAGATCGCCAGTGACCCGTCGCTGACGCAGCCCGCGCGCCTGGCCGCCGAGGTGGGACGCATCGAGTTCAAGGCGTTCGACGCCTGCCCCGACCCGACGCTCTACGGGGAGCTGCTCAGCCTGCTCACCGGCCTCGCGCTCGACGACACGCTCCCCGGGCGTCGCACCACCCCGGACGCGGCCCTGCACCGGGAGGTGGCGCGCACCGGGCTGGCCGACGACGACGTGCACGCGGGCACCGGCGAGCTCCTCGCCGCCGCCGAGCGGGCATTGGCCGGCCGCGTGGCCGACCTCGCCCGCCTCGCCTGTCTGCGCGGCCGCTGGGAGCGACGGGAGTGCCCGGCGACGGCGATGCTGGCCCGCTACGAGGCCGGGGAGGCGGTGGCGGGCCTGCGGCGGTTGCAGTAGGGCCACCTTGCCGCGACGACGTGGCAGCAAGGTGGCCTTGCTGCCATCGGTGGGGCGGGCGCCGGCGGCGGGGCTACGGCGCGATCAGCTCGACGGTCGGGAAGTAGGTGCGGTAGCGCGACGCGTCGCGGCTGAGCAGCCGCAACCCGAGCACCGCGGCATGGGCGCCGATGAGGAAGTCGGGCAGCGTGGACGTGCGAACTCCCCCCCGGTTGCGGTAAGCACGGAAGCTGCGCGCGGCCAGGAATCCGGCGGCCCACGGGAGGTTCCCGCGGACGAACCGGTCACCGAGCACGGCATCGAGCTCCTCCACCATGCTGAAGCGCAGGGAGACCTCGCCGTACACGATCTGGTTGATCACGACCGGCCCGTGGTCGACGGCCTCGGCGAGGCGGCGTGCCGACCACCGCGCCCACGTCGGATCCTCGGTGAGCAGATCGAGCAGGACGTTCGAGTCGATGAGCGTGCCTCGTTCACCCGCCACGGGTGAGGGCCATGATCTCGTCGGTGCTCAGTTCGACGTCGCCCCGGCCGAGCAGGGCGTCGACGACCCGTCGGCCGCGGCCGGTCGGCCCGGTCGCGGCCACGATTACGGCGACACCATCGCGGACGACGACGTCCACCTCGTCCCCGACCTCCAGGCCCAGCTCCCGCCGGACCTGCTGCGGGATGGTGATCTGGCCCTTGCTGGTGATCCGCATGCGGTAAGAGTAGCCCCAGTAAGAGTAGCTCTGGTAAGGCTGGAGGCTTCGCTCCGATCGGGCGGGTACGGCAGGATCGGGGGCGTGACGCGCACCGGGACCTCGCTCGCTCGGCTCGGGCTGACCGAACCCTGGGCCGAGCCCACGCTCACCGAGCTGGGCTGGTGGTCGGGCGACCGGCCCGTCGAGGGCGCGGAGCCGATCATGTGGGCGCTGGCGCGCAGCCCCGACCCCGACCTGGCGCTGCGCTCCGCCGAACGGCTGGTCGAGGGACTGACCGACCGGGCCGCGTTCGACGCGGCGCTCCGCGCCGACGCCGTCCTGCGCGGACGGCTGCTCGCCCTGCTCGGCAGCTCCACCGCGCTCGCCGACCACCTCGTCACCCACCCCGACCGCTGGCACCGCCTCGCAGGCGACACCGACCCCGACCCGGCGGGGTACCGGGTGGCACTGCTGCGGGCCGTCCACGCGGACCCGGCCGCCCCGCCCGCAGGCGCCGCGGAAGGCTGTCGGGCGGGGCTCACCGGCCCCGAGGCGGTGCTGGCGCTGCGCACGGCCTACCGCGACGAGCTGCTCGTGCTCGCCGCGTCCGACCTCGCCGCGGTGGGGGAGCCGACGCTGCCGGTGCTCGACGTCGACACCGTCGCCGCGCACCTCGCCGACCTGGCCGCCGCCGCGCTGCAGGCGGCGCTGGCCGTCGCCGCGGCCGAGGTGTTCCCCGAGGACACCGACGCGGGGAACGGCAGGCTCGCCGTCATCGCGATGGGCAAATGCGGCGGGCACGAGCTCAACTACGTCAGCGACGTCGACGTGGTGTTCGTCGCCGAGCCCGCCGACGCCAGGGCGTCGCGGCTGGCCGGGCGGATGATGCAGGTCGCGGGGGAGGCGTGCTTCGAGGTCGACGCCAACCTGCGGCCCGAGGGCCGCCAAGGCGAGCTGGTGCGCACCCTCGACGGGCACGTGTCCTACTACCGCCGGTGGGCCAAGACGTGGGAGTTCCAGGCGCTGCTCAAGGCCCGCCCGATCGCGGGCGACCCGGAGCTGGGCGCCGCCTATCTCGACGGCGTGACGCCGATGGTGTGGACGGCGACCGAGCGCGACCACTTCGTCGCCGACGTGCAGGCGATGCGCCGTCGGGTGGTGGACAACGTCAAGCCCGAGGTCGCCGAGCGGGAGCTGAAGCTGGGGCGCGGCGGGCTGCGGGACGTCGAGTTCGCGGTGCAGCTGCTGCAGCTGGTGCACGGCCGCACCGACTCCTCGCTGCGGTCGCCGACCACGTTGGACGCACTGGCGGCACTCGCCGCAGGCGGCTATGTCGCCCGCGAGGACGGCGCGAACCTCGCCGCGTCCTACCGGTTCCTGCGCCTGCTGGAGCACCGGCTGCAGCTGCGGAAGCTGCGGCGCACCCACCTGTTGCCCGCCGCCGACGACGCCGACGGCCTGCGCTGGCTCGCCCGCGCGGCCCGACTGCGCCCCGACGGCCGGCGCGACGTCGTCGGCGTGCTGGTCGCGGAGTGGACGCGCAACGCGCGCCGGGTGCGGCGGCTGCACGAGAAGCTGTTCTACCGGCCGCTGCTCACGGCGGTGTCGCGGATGTCGGCCGATGACGTGCGCCTGTCCGAGCCCGCCGCCGTCGCCCGGCTGGGCGCGTTGGGCTGGGCGTCGCCGGAGGGGGCGCTGGGGCATCTGCGGGCGTTGACGGCGGGGGTGTCGCGGGCGGCGTCGATCCAGCAGACGCTGCTGCCGGTGCTGCTCGACGAGCTCTCCGGCAGTCCCGACCCGGACCGCGGGCTGCTGGCGTACCGCCGGGTGTCCGAGGCGCTCGCGGCCACTCCCTGGTACCTGCGGTTGCTGCGCGACGAGGGGCTCGTGGTCGCCCGGCTGATGCGGCTGCTCGGCACGTCCGCACTGGTCCCGGACCTGTTGGTGCGGGCCCCGGAGGTGCTGCGGCTGCTCGCCGCGCCGTCCGGGGGCCGTGCAGGCGAGCTGACCCGCGACCCCGCGGACGTCGCCGCGTCGCTGCGCACCAGCGTGGCCCGCCAGCTCGACCCGGACACGGCGGCGGCCACCGCCCGCTCGCTGCGCCGCCACGAGATGCTGCGGGTCGCGTGCGCCGACCTGCTCGGCGAGCTCGACACCGAGCAGGTGTGCGCGGCGCTGTCGGCGGTGTGGGTGGCGGTGCTGGAGAGCACGACCGCGTCGGTGCAGCGTGTTCTGTCCCCCGAGCCTGCCCCGGCCCGGATCGCCGTGATCGGGATGGGGCGGCTCGGCGGCGCCGAGCTGGGCTACAGCAGCGACGCCGACGTGCTGTTCGTGTGCGAACCGGTCGAGGGCCGCACCGACCAGGAAGCCGTCCGGTACGCCACCACCGTCGCCGAGACCGTGCGCCGCAGGCTGGGTGCGTCCAGCCCCGACCCCGCGCTCGTCGTCGACACCGACCTGCGGCCCGAGGGGCGCTCCGGGCCGCTCGTCCGCACGCTCGAGTCCTACCGTGCCTACTACGCGCGCTGGTCGGAGACCTGGGAGGCCCAGGCGCTGCTGCGGGCCCGCCCCGTCGCGGGCGACGCGGACCTGGGCGCACGGTTCGTCGAGATGATCGACCCACTGCGCTACCCGCCCGACGGGCTCGACCCCGCGGCCGCCACCGAGATCCGACGGATCAAGGCGCGCGTCGACGACGAACGGCTGCCGCGCGGAGCCGACCGCGCCCTGCACACGAAGCTCGGCCTCGGCGGGCTCGCCGACGTCGAGTGGACGGTGCAGCTGCTGCAGCTCCAGCACGCGGGCGCCGTGCCCGGGCTGCGCACCACGTCCACGCTGGAGGGTCTGCGCGAGGCGGAGGCGGCCGGGCTGCTCAGCGCCTCCGACGTCGCCGAGCTGCTCGCCGGATGGACCACCGCGACCCGGGCCCGCAACGCCGTGATGCTGGTGCGCGGCAAGCCCGGCGACCAGCTGCCGCGCTCGGGCCGCGAGCTCACCGCCGTCGCCGCCGCACTGGGCTACCCCGCCGACGGCGACTCCGGGGTCTTCCTCGACGACTACCGCCGCGTCACCCGCCGAGCCCGCGCGGTCGTGGAGCGGGTGTTCTACGGCTGGTGACCTTCGTGTCAGGCCCGCAGAGCGGCGACCGTCCACTCGAACACCGGCACTGTCGGGGGGAACGGGGCCCGGCCGTTGAGGACGCCGAGCAGGGCCCAGTAGCGCTCCACGCGGCGGTCGGTGAAGGTGGCGATCGTCGTCGCCAGCTCCGCGCGGGCGGCCGGGTCGAGACCGGGTGCGATGTGCTCCACCACCGCACGGCCCTGCGGTGAGTCGGGGGCGACGCCCGCGGCGAGCGCCGCGCCCGCATGCTCGACGAACGGGGCGGCGTCGAACTCGGCGGGTCCGCTGCTCTGCGCTCCCGCGACGGCCATCTCCCGCACCCGCGCTCGGAACGCGGGGTCCGACACCAGCTCGGCGAGCTCCACCCACGCCTGGACCTGCTCGGTGGTGGGGTCGTCGGGCAGCTCGGCGGGCATCGCCCGCATGGCGCCGGCGATGCCTGCGCCGGGCGCGTCGGGGTCGGGCGAGCTGCCCGATGGTCAGCAGGGTCATGCGGTGAGCATCGACCCTCCATCGGGTGGAGGGTCAAGCCCGTCTCGGGCCCGTGATCGCCGGGATCGGGACATCACCGCCACCGGTGGCGCGTATGTCCCGATCCTGACGATCAAGCAGTCGTGTCCGGCCGGATCGGGCTGTCTGGGAGACCGGGCGCCTGGGAGACTCGGCGCCGTGACGGACGCGGGAGCGGCGCTGACGGCCGTCATCGACACGATCACCACCGTGCTGACCCAGCGCCCGACGGTGCTGCCCGCGGCGGCGCTCGCCCTGGCGGCGGTGCTGTGGTCGGTGTCGTGGCGCTGGACCCGCACGGTGGTGACCATCGCCCACGAGGGCGGCCACGCGATCGTCGCGGTGCTCGTCGGGCGCGGCCTGACCGGCATCCGGCTGCATCCGGACACGTCCGGTCTGACGGTGTCCACCGGCGCCCGGCGCGGCCCCGGCCTGGTGCTCACGTTCCTGGGCGGCTACCCCGCGCCGTCGCTGCTCGGCCTCGGCGGCGCGCTGCTCGTGGCCGCCGACCGCGCCCAGCTGATGCTGTGGATCGCGCTCGGGCTGCTCGCGGCCACCCTCGTCGGTGTCCGCAACCTCTACGGTGGCGCCGCCGTGCTCGGCACCGGGATGCTGGTCGGAGCCGTGTCCGGCTGGGGTGAGCCGCGGTTGCAGGACGGGTTCGCGGCCGCGCTGTGCTGGTTCCTGCTGTTCGGCGGCCTGCGGGCGGTACGGGAGCTGCAGCGGGGCAGGCGTCACCGGCGCCGGAGCAGCGGCTCCGACGTCGACATGCTGGCCGAGATGACGTTCCTGCCCGCCGGGGTCTGGGCCGCGGTGTTCTGGATGGTCTCCGGCGTGGCGGTGCTCGCCGCGGTCTGGGTCCTGCTGCTGGGAGGCGGCGCGCCGGGGAGCGGCGTTTAGGATCGAAGCGTGACGATCTCCCTCGACCAGGCCCAGACCATCGTGCGCGCGGCACTCGAACACGGCACCGCGCAGGGGTTCAACCCGTTGACGGTGGCGGTGCTCGACCCCGGCGGTGCCCTCGTGGCACTCGGCCGCCAGGACGGCTCGGGCTTCCTGCGCCCCGACGTCGCCACGGCCAAGGCCTCCGGGGTGCTCGCCCTGGGCATGACCAACCGCGCCATCGCCGCCCGCGCCGCCGACTCCCCGGAGTTCTTCACCTCCGTGGCCACCCTGGCGGGCGGGAGGATCCTCTCGGTGCCGGGCGGGGTGTTCGTGCGCGACGCCGACGGTGCGCTGCTCGGGGCCGTCGGCGTCACGGGCGACGCCTCGCTCAACGACGAGGCCGCCGCGTGCGCAGGCATCGCCGCGGCCGGGCTCGTGAGCCAGACCG
>JAKDLE010001001.1 GCA_030453005.1 Pseudonocardia sp.
ACACGACGCCGCGGTGCCGGTTGAGCCGGGTGATCCGGTCGGAGCGCTCGACCAGGCCGGGCGCGACGCGCAGGGCGCGCCACAGCTCGTCCTGGACCTGCACGACGTTGCGGCGGCGTTCGCCGTAGGCGGCGGCGTCGGCCAGGGCCGCGGACCACGCCCAGGAGCACAGCATCGCCGCGGCGACGACGTCGTCGTCATCGTCGTCCAGCGCGCTGATGTCCAGGGACAGCGCGGGGGTGTCGGGGTCGAATCGGGCGGTGCTGGGGCGGTCGAAGATGCCGCGGATCGCGCCTTCGCACAGCAGCCCGAGCGCGTTGACCAGCGAGCGGGAGGTGCGCCGGAAGTCGAGGTCGTCCTGCGCGGCGGCGATCGTGCGCAGCGGTGTGGCGCCGGAGAGCAGGACGGCGAGGACGTCGGGGATCAGCGGTTCGCGGTCGGCGGCGGTGTCGACGGCGAGGTCGAGCGCTGCTCCGAGCAGGCGGCGTTCGGTGACGTCGGGTTCGTCGCGGCGGACGATGGAGATCAACGCTTCGAGCAGGGTCAGCCGCCGGGCCCGCAGGGTTTCCAGCAGCCGGGTGCGGTCCGCGGCCGGCGCGGCCAGCAGCGCCGCCCGCAGTGGGCCGGCGTCGAGCGGGTTGAGCGCTTGCAGGCCGCGGCCGAGGTGCCACACCGAGCCGCCCAGCGCGGTGACGAGTGGGGTGTACTCGCCCTTGACGTCGCCGGGGATGACCGCGCGCATCCCGAATGCGACGAGGCCGGCGAGCATGCGTTTGGTGATCGAGGACTTCCCGATCCCGGGCTGGCCCTGCACCCACACCCCGGTGTTGGACACCAGGCCGGTGCGCAGCCAGTGGGCCGGGTCGAGCCCGATCGGTTCGGCGGTGTGCAGGTGGCGTCCGATCGGCACGCCGCGTACGTCGCAGCCCGAGGGGGTGGCGAAGGGGAACAGGCCGCACACCTGGCTGGTGGTGCCGGCGAACCGGTTCCCGGCCTCGACGTGCCCGGCGCGGCCGCCACCGGGGACGGCCCAACCCCACGAGCGCGGAACTGGATCTGTGCTGGTCATGCGGGGTTCTCCATTCAGCGTCCGCGGCGGTGGGTGAGCAGCTCGGCGGGGTCGATCCCGACGCCGAGGGCGGCGGCGAACCCGGCGGCCTGGGCGCCGCGCAGGCGGCGTAGCCGCAGCTTCGATTGGCCGGCGCGTTGCTCGACGTCGGCGACCGCGGCGGGCAGGTCGTCGTCGTGCAGCACGGTGGTGGTGACGTAGAGGGAGAAGCGGCCGACGCCGGCGCCCTGGGCTTCCTCGCGGGCGGACTGCAGCGCGCGGGCACGGTCGTCGCGGTCGCGTTGGGTCTCGTCGCGGCGGGTGCGTTCGGCCCAGGCGCGGCGCACCTGGCCGGAGGTGACCTCGTTCTCGACCTTCGCCGCGGCCTGCTCGGCCGGGTAGGGCTGATACAGCCACGTCGTGCGGCGACCGAACGGGCCGGGCGCGAGCAGCGGGGCGAGCACACCGGCGCCGACGGCCTGGCGGGGGGCCTCGCGCAGCGCCCAGGTCACCGACAGGCCTCCCTCGTGGCGGTAGCTGTCCCAGCGCTCCAGGGCGGCGACCGGGCCGG
>JAKDLE010001002.1 GCA_030453005.1 Pseudonocardia sp.
AGTGTGGACCCTCCGGTGACCCACCAGTCGCGCTGCCCGGAGTCCCTCGCGTTCGAGGACCTGCCCGCACCGGCCTGGGAGCTCGCAGGCGCGGGGAACGTGGTGGTCGCCGCGAACCGCGCGGCCCGCGACCTGCTCGACCACCCGGCCCCGGCGGGTCGGGACATCTCCGACGTCGCGCCCGGGCTGGACCGTTCCGCGCTCGCCCTGATCGCCTCGGTGCGGGAGACCGGCGCGGCGGCCCACCGGGCCGGGTGGGCCGTCGAGGTCGGCGGTCGGCGGATCCTGCTCGAGGTGGACCTCGTGCCCGTCCGACGCCCCGACGGAGACGGGGTGCTCGTGCACTCCCGCGAGCTGCCCGGGGCCACCGAGGCGGCCCGGGACGCGACCGTGGCGCTGCAGCGCACCCATCTGCCCGCGATGCTGCCGGTCCTCCCGGGCGTCGGGTCGGCCGCCCGCTACGCGCCGGGCGCACTCCACACCGCCACCGGTGGCGACTGGTTCGACGTGCTGGTCACCGACGACGGCCGGGTCGCGGCGCACACCGGTGACGTCGTGGGCAGCGGCACGGTGGCCGTCGCCGCGATGGCCGCGCTCCTCGCGGTGCTCCGCGCCGCGCTGGCCGAGGGCCTCGACCCGGGCTCGGCACTGGCCCGGCTCGACCGGTTCGCCGCCCGCCAGCCCGGCACCCGCGCCGCGACCGCGGGGGCGGTCCTGCTCGACCCCGCCACGGGGGAGTTCGAGCACGCCCGGTGCGGTCACCCGTCCCCGGCGCTGCGCTCGGCGGGCGGCGGGCTGCGGGTGCTCGACGACCCCGGCGCCGCCCCGCTCGGGATCAGGCCTGCGGGGGTCGCCGGTCCCGCCCCCGAGGTGCACCGCGGCCTGCTGGGCCGCGGCGAGACACTGCTGCTGCACACCGACGGGCTGCTGGCCCGCACCGGGTCCGTGCTCGACGCCGGACCGGCCCTGCGCGCCCGCCCGGAGAACCCCGACGACCTGTGCGCGTCCCTGCTCGACACCCTCGCGGGCGGGGGCCCCGACGGCGACGTCACCGTGCTGGCCCTGCACCGTCGCGTCGCGCCGGTGCCCGCACTGGTCCTCGACGTCCCCGCCGACCTCGCCGAGCTGAGCGGGGTGCGTGCTCGCGTCAGCGCCTGGCTCGACGAACTGGACCCGGCGGCGGAGACCCGGACCGCGGTACCGCTCGTGGTCACGGAGCTGACGAGCAACGCGATCGAGCACGCCTACACCGGGCGGGAGCAGCCGGGCCGGGTGCGCGTGCGCCTCGACCTGGACGGCGCGGGCGGGGTGCGGTGCGTAGTCGAGGACGACGGGACCTGGCCGCAGGCGGTCGAGCCCCCGGCACCGCCCACAGCGCCCGAGCAGGCCGGGCCCACCGGCGGCTTCGGGCTCGTCGTGGTGCACGAGCTGTGCGACACGGTCGAGATCGACCCAGGTCAGGGCGGCACAGGGCAGGGCGGCACGCGGGTGGCAGCCGTCTGTCCGGCCCGGCACGCCGCGGTGGTGGCCGCCGACGCGACCCCGCGGCTGCGGTCGGTGCCCGACGCCGGGCTGACCCTCCTCGACCTACCCGGCAGCCCCCCGACGATCGTGGTCA
>JAKDLE010000111.1 GCA_030453005.1 Pseudonocardia sp.
GAGCCGGACGTCGCGCCACGACCACCCCCAGACCCACCCCCATCAGCAGGGCCGGAACGACCCAGCGGCGACGGGGACGGGGACGGGGACCGTCGGACATGGCGCTCTCCGTTCGTGAAGCCTTGTAACGTAGCGTCAATCTACCGCTACCTGCAGCTACGTCGGTAGGCACCCTTCAGCCCCGGGCCGCCTTGACCTGCTCGAAGCGGGCCAACGCCGCCAACCGCTCGGCCTTGTGGTCGACCATCGGCTCCGGGTAGCCGTCAGGGACCCCGCCGGGCAGCGTCCACGGCTGGTGCACCTGCTTGCCGGGGACGTCCCGCAGCTCGGGCACGAAGCGCCGCACGTAGTCGCCGTCGGGATCGAACCGCTCCCCCTGGGCGATCGGGTTGAACACCCGGAAGTACGGCGAGGCGTCGGTGCCGCTGCCCGCCGTCCACTGCCAGCCGTGCTGATTGGAGGCGAGGTCGCCGTCGACGAGCAGCTCCATGAAATGCCGGGCCCCCCACCACCACGGCAGGTGCAGGTCCTTCACGAGGAAGCTCGCCACGATCATGCGCACCCGGTTGTGCATCCACGCCTGCTCGCGCAGCTGCCGCATCCCGGCGTCGACGACCGGGAACCCGGTGCGGCCCTCGCGCCAGGCGTCGAACGTCCGGCGGGCGGCCGCCCCCGACGCGGTCGGCAGTGCGTCGAAGGAGCGGTCGTAGTTGCCCCGCGCGGAGTCCGGGCGCCGGTGCAGGACGTCGGCGTAGAAGTCGCGCCAGGCGATCTCGGTGCGGTACGACTCGACCGAGGGGGAATCTCGCGTTCCGAGGTCCGCCAGTATCGAGCGAGGATGGACGAGGCCGTACTTGAGGTACACCGACATCCGGGAGGTCCCGGCCCGGTCGGGGCGGTCGCGGTCGGTGCCGTAGGTGGCTACGGCGTCGTCGAGGAACGCCGCCCACCGCCGCAGCGCGGCGTCCTCGCTCGCCTCGGGCAGGGTGGCGTCGACGGCGTCGTCGGCGGGGACCGCGACGCGGTCCTCCTCAGGCGGCCGGAGCCACGCCACGGTGGAGGCGTCGGTGGCCGCGGGTGCGCGCCACCCGTGCTCGGCCCACGCCCGGCGGAACGGGGTGAACACCCGGTAGGGGTCGCCGTCGTCCTTGCGTACCCGCCCCGGGGCCACGGCGTAGGGCGAGCCGGTGCGCACCAGCTCGCGTCCGTCGTCGGCGAGGGCCTCGTCCACCGCCTCGTCGCGACGGGTGCCGTAGGGGCCGTAGTCGGCGGCGACGTGCACCGTCCCGGCGTCGACGGACGCGGCGACGCGGGGCACGACCTCGACCGGGTCGCCGCGCACGACGAGCAGCCTGCCGCCGAGCGCCTCGTCCAGCGAGCGCAGCGCCCGGAACAGAAACGTGCGCCGGGCCGCGCCGGATGGACCGAGCAGCGCGGGATCGAGCACGAACAGCGCCAGCGACCGCGGCGCGGCGTCCGCGGCGGCGAGGAACGTGGGCTGGTCGTGCACCCGCAGGTCACGCCGGAACCAGACGACGGCGACGGAGCTCATGAGCGGCGACGCTAGCCCCCGCCGAGCGTGCCCGCGCGCCGATGCCCGAGTTGCGAATCTCAGCGGTTGTTCATCGGGACGTAGGTGCGCTCCGTGGCCCCTGTGTAGAGCTGGCGGGGGCGGCCTATCTTCGTGGCGTCGTCGTTGATCATCTCGCGCCAGTGTGCGATCCAGCCGGGGAGCCTGCCGAGTGCGAAGAGCACCGTGAACATCCTGGTCGGGAAGCCCATCGCCCGGTAGATGACGCCGGTGTAGAAGTCGACGTTCGGGTAGAGCTTGCGCTCGATGAAGTAGTCGTCGGCGAGCGCCTTCTCCTCCAATGTCTTGGCGATGTCGAGCAGCGGGTCGGTCACGCCGAGCTTCTTGAGGATCTCGTCGGCGCTGTGCTTGACGATCCGGGCGCGCGGGTCGTAGTTCTTGTAGACCCGGTGCCCGAACCCCATCAGGCGGGCGCCCTCCTCCTTGTTCTTGACGCGTTCGACGAACTTCTCGACGTCGCCGCTCTCCTCGTCCTGGATGCGCTGCAGCATCTCCAGCACCGACTGGTTGGCGCCACCGTGCAGCGGGCCGAACAGGGCGTTGATGCCCGCGGAGATGCTGGCGAAGAGGTTGGCGTGCGACGAGCCGACGAGCCGGACCGTGGACGTCGAGCAGTTCTGCTCGTGGTCGGCGTGCAGGATCAGCAGCACCTCCAGCGCCCGCGCGACGTCCGCGTCGACCTCGTAGGGCTCGGCGGGGAAGCCGAACGTCATCCGCAGGAAGTTCTCCACGAGCCCGAGCGAGTTGTCGGGGTAGAGGAACGGCTGCCCCACGGACTTCTTGTAGGCGTACGCCGCGATCGTGGGCACCTTGGCCAGCAGGCGCGTGGTGGACAGCTCGACGGCCGACTCCTCGAAGGGGTCGAGGCTGTCCTGGTAGAAGGTCGACAGCGCGCTGACGGCGCTCGACAGGACCGGCATGGGGTGCGCGTCGCGGGGAAAGCCCTCGAAGAAGCGCTTGAGGTCCTCGTGCAGCAGGGTGTGCCTGCTCACCCTGTTGGTGAAGGCCGACAGCTCGGCCTGCGAGGGCAGCTCCCCGTAGATCAGCAGGTAGCTGGTCTCCAGGAAGGTCGAGCGCTCGGCGAGCTGGTCGATCGGGTAGCCGCGGTAGCGCAGGATCCCGGCCTCACCGTCGATGTAGGTGATCGCCGAGGCGCACGACGCGGTGTTGCCGAAGCCCTGGTCGAGGGTGACCAGGCCGGTCGTGGGCAGCAGTTTGCCGATGTCGAAGGCGGACGTGCCCTCGGTGGCGGCGGTGATCGCCATCTCGTGCTCGCCGCCGGGGTAGCGGAGTACGGCGGCGCCGTCGGTCTGGTCGGCCATGTGGAGGTTCCCTCGCACTCGGGTCGGATTCGCTGTCGTTGCTGCCCAAACTAGTGCTCCGCACCCCGTGAGCGCCGGGCAGGACGACCGGTGCCGCCGGTCATGCCCGTTCGACGGACCCCGACGGGGCGCGGTACGTCCAGAACACCGGGAACCGTCGCACCACGAGTACCGCGCCGACGATCACCGCGACCCCGCCCGCCACGACGGCCGTCCCGGGTCCGACGGCCGCCGCGGCCGATCCGTGCCAGAGGTCCGCGAGCCGCGGGCCACCCGCCACGACCACGATGAACACGCCCTGCATGCGTCCGCGCATCTCGTCGGTGGCCACGGTCTGCAGCATCGCCGTGCGGTAGACCGAGCTGACCATGTCGGCGGCGCCGCCGACGGCGAGGAACAGCACCGCCAGCCACAGCGAGCCCGTCAGCCCGAACAGGGCGACCGACAGCCCCCACACGCAGATCGCGACGGTGACCGCCACGCCCTGGCGCCGCACGCGGTGCAGCCAGCCGGAGAACAGCCCGGCCACCACCATGCCGATGGGGATGGCCGCGAACAGCAGCCCCAGCGCGGGCCCCCCGACCGGCGGGTCGCCGAACACCGTCTGCGAGAGCTCCGGGAACACGATCCGCGGCATCCCGAACGCCATCGCGACGATGTCGATCAGGAACGACACCAACAGCACCGGGTAGGCCGCGGCGTAGCGGAATCCGCCGACGATGTCGCGCAGCCCGGCGGTGCGCCGTGGAGCCCCGACCCGCTGTTCCTCGGGCGGCAGGGACGGCAGCCGCCAGGTGGCCCAGAGCGTGGCGAGCAGCGCGACCGCGTCGAGGAGGTAGAGGGTCGGGAGCCCGATCACGGGAATGAGCACACCCGCCAACAGCGGCCCGACGATCGCCCCGATCTGGAACACCGTCATGTTCAGCGCGTTGGCCGCGGGGAGCTGCTCGGCGGGCAGCAGGCGCGGGATGACGGCGTTACGGGTGGGCTGGTTGACGGCCAGGAACGCCGTCTGCACCGCGAACAGCGACAGGATCGGCCACACCCCGCCCAGCCCGCTCGCCGACGTCACCCACAGCAGCAGCGCGGTCGCCGCGATGCCCGTGCCGCTGACCAGCAGCAACGTCCGCCGGTCCACGACGTCGGCGATCGCGCCGCCCCACAGCCCGAACACGACCAACGGCACGAGACCGAACAGCCCGGTCAGCCCGACCCACGCCGACGACCCCGTGAGCAGGTAGATCTGGGTCGGTACGGCGACGACCGACAGCTGCGCCCCGATGACGGTGACCACGCCCGCCAGCCACAACCGGCGGTAGGACGGCGTGCGCAGCGGGCGGGTGTCGGCGAGTGCACCGCGCATCGCGCCCGCGGCCCGTCGCAGCCGGTACGTCGGCTCGCCCGGCCCGCCGGGGACGGCGGCCGTGGGCAGCTCGGATCCGGCCCGATCGGGGCGCGTGGGCTGGTCGGGCACGGTCTCAGACTTACCACGCGACCGAGTCCCGGGCCGCCGACATGTGATGCGGTGGTCGCGGGCCTCAGGGAGCCAGGCGCCGGACCGTCCACGTGCGGTCGCCCGTCACCTCGAACCGGAGGCGGTCGTGCATGCGGTCGGCGCGTCCCTGCCAGAACTCCACCCGTTCGGGCACGATCCGCCAGCCGCCCCAGTGCCCCGGCACGGGCACCGGTTCGTCGCCGAACCGCTGGGAGATGCTGGCGAGGGCGTCGTCGAGGACGCGCCGGTCGCGCACCCGCACCGACTGCGCCGACGCCCACGCCCCGAGCTGCGAACCCCGCGGCCGGGTCCTCCAGTAGGCGAGGGTCTCCGCGGGCGTCACCGTCTCGACGGGCCCGCACACGTGCACCTGCCGCTGCTGGGTGTACCAGGGGAAGGTGGCACTCGCGTACCGCGTGGCGCGCAGGTCGTGGCTCTTCGCCGACGTGTAGTTGGTGTAGAACACGACGCCGCGGGCGTCGAGGCCCTTGCAGAGCACCGTGCGCGACGCGGGCCGCCCGTCCTCCCCCGCGGTCGCGAGCACCATCGCGTTGGGCTCGCTCACTCCCGCGGCGGCCGTCTCGGCCAGCCACGACGCGAGCTGCTCGTGCCACGTGGGGGTGAGGTCGTCGACGTCGAGCCCCCCGCTCCGGTAGTCCACCCGCATCGCCGCCAGCTGCTCCGTCATCGCGCCTCCCGGTCGTGACCCGGACGTTATGTCGCGCACCACCGCCCGGCCAATCCCGGTGACCGATCCCACCCGCCTGCCCGTTGCCTCGCGCGGGCCTCACGGGCAGGGTGACGCCAACCTCACCGGTCAGGACCGGCGAGGTTCGCGCGCGCACGGCCGCACCCGTCCCGGCGCGCACGTGCTCCGGTCGACGAATCGGCCGGGGTGTCCGCAAGTCGGGGACCACGAGGAGGACGCGTGTCCACTGCGTCGACGGCGCCGACCGCGCCGGCATCCGCAGCACAGGCGGAGGCGGTACCTCCGCCCCCGCCCGGTTTCAAGTCCGGGCTGGAGGGCCACGTCGCCTTCCGCACCCAGATCGCCGAACCCGACAAGGACGGCGGCGCGCTGCGCTACCGCGGCGTCGACATCGAGGACCTGGTCGGGAGGGTCACCTTCGGCAACGTCTGGGCCCTGCTCGTCGACGGCCGGTTCGGGCCTGGCCTGCCCCCAGCGGACCCGTTCCCCATCCCGGTGCACACCGGCGACGTCCGCGTCGACGTACAGGCCGCGCTCGCGATGCTCGCGCCCTACTGGGGCTACCGCGCACTGCTCGACACCGACGAGCAGGAGGCCCGCGAGCAGCTCGCCCGCGCCTCGGTGATGGCGCTGTCCTACGTCGCGCAGTCGGCGCGCGGGATCGGGATCCCGGCGGTGCCGCAGGCCCGCATCGACGAGTGCAACACGATCACCGAACGCTTCATGACGCGCTGGCGCGGTGATCCCGACCCGGCCCACACGAAGGCCATCGACGCCTACTGGGTCTCGGCCTGCGAGCACGGCATGAACGCCTCCACGTTCACCGCCCGCGTCATCGCGTCCACCGGTGCCGACGTGGCCGCGGCCCTGTCGGGCGCGATCGGGGCCATGTCCGGCCCGCTGCACGGCGGCGCCCCGGCCCGGGTCCTGCCGATGATCGCCGAGGTGGAGCGGACCGACGACCCGGCGGGCCTGGTCAAGGGCATCCTCGACCGGCGCGAGAAGCTCATGGGCTTCGGCCACCGCGTCTACCGGGCGGAGGACCCCCGCGCGCGCGTGCTGCGCCGCACCTGCAAGGAGCTCGACGCCCCGCGGTACGAGGTGGCCGTCGCACTGGAGCAGGCGGCGCTCGCCGAGCTGCGCGAGCGGCGCCCCGACCACCCGATCGAGACCAACGTCGAGTTCTGGGCCGCGGTGATCCTCGACTTCGCCGAGGTGCCGCCGCACATGATGCCCGCGATGTTCACCAGCGCCCGCACCGCGGGGTGGTCGGCGCACATCCTGGAGCAGAAGCGCGAGGACAAGCTCGTGCGGCCCTCCGCGCAGTACATCGGCCCGGGCCCGCGCAAGCCGGAGGCCGTTGAGGGCTGGGACGAGATCTGACCTGAGTCTGAGCGAACGGCACTGTCGCCCGGCCCCGCTGGGCGAGAGTGCCGTTCGCTCGGTGCGGCGTGACGGGCGGCACGCGATCTGACGCCGAACGGGTGGCTGCGGGCTGCCAGACTGGCCCCGTGACCGCCTCGACCGACCTGCAGATTCCCGCCGACCTCCTGCCCGCCGACGGGCGCTTCGGCTGCGGACCGTCCAAGGTTCGCCCCGAGCAGCTCGCCGCGCTCGCCGACGCAGGCGCCCTGATGGGCACATCCCACCGTCAGAAGCCGGTGAAGTCGCTGGTCGGGCGCGTGCGCGCCGGGCTGGCCGACCTGTTCTCGCTCCCCGAGGGCTACCAGGTCGTGCTCGGCAACGGCGGGTCCACGGCGTTCTGGGACGCCGCGACGTTCGGGCTGGTGCGCGAACGCGCGCTGCACCTGGCCTACGGCGAGTTCTCGTCCAAGTTCGCCGACTCCACGCGCGGCGCGCCCTTCCTCGCCGACCCGGTGGTGGTCAAGGCCGACCCGGGCAGCGCCCCCGAGCCGCAGTCCGACCCGAGCTGCGACATCCTCGCCTGGGCCCACAACGAGACCTCCACGGGCGTCTCGGTGCCCGTCGTCCGGCCCGCCGACGCCATCGCGGGCCAGCTCGTCGTGATCGACGCGACGTCCGGCGCGGGTGGCCTGCCCGTCGACGTCACCCAGGCCGACGCCTACTACTTCGCTCCACAGAAGGGCTTCGCCGCCGACGGCGGGCTCTGGGTCGCGCTGCTGAGCCCGGCGGCGTTGGAGCGCGTCGCCGAGCTGGCCGCGTCCGACCGCTGGATCCCGCCGTTCCTCTCGCTCGCCACCGCCGTGGACAACTCGGGCAAGGACCAGACCTACAACACCCCGGCGCTCGCCACGCTGGTGCTCATGGCCGAGCAGATCGACTGGATGAACGGCCTGGGTGGCCTCGACGCCTGCGTCGCCCGCACCGCCGACTCCTCCGGCCGGCTCTACGCATGGGCCGAGAAGTCGGAGTACGCCACGCCGTTCGTCACCGAGCCCGCCCACCGCTCGCAGGTCGTCGGCACCGTCGACTTCGACGAGCGGGTGGACGCCGCCGCCGTGGCCGAGGTGCTGCGCGCCAACGGCGTGGTCGACACCGAGCCCTACCGCAAGCTCGGCCGCAACCAGCTGCGTATCGGCATGTTCCCCGCCGTCGACCCGTCGGACGTGCAGGCCCTGACGGCGTGCATCGACTGGGTCGTCGAGCACCAGAACTGACCCCGGCGAGGTTTTGCCGGCCCCCCGGCCGGTTTGGGGGCCGGGGGGGCCCGGGGGGGGGGGGTTGGGGGAG
>JAKDLE010001003.1 GCA_030453005.1 Pseudonocardia sp.
GGTACCCGGACACGGCGGCCCCACCGGCTACCTGTCGCCCCGGGTCGCGCCCGGCGAGATCATCGACCCCACCGCCGGCCCGTACACGGCCAGCGGAACCGGCGACGCGGAGGTGATCCCGTTCCCGTCCGTGTGGATGCGCCCACCCGACTCCCAGTCCGATCACGGCGTGCACGACGAGCGGGACGACGACGAGCAGGACCGGCCGCGGGGAGGCGCGTGATGACGCGCCCCAGCCCCGGTGGCGGGGACGGTGTCCCGGACGCAGGCGCTGATGCGCTCGCCGGTCTGGCTCGCGAGGTCGACGGGCTGCGCCGGGCGGTCGACCCGTTGCGTGACGTGGGCGGGCGGGTGGAGGACCTGGCCCGACTGGTCGGGCAGCTCACGGACGCCGTCTCTGTCTTGTCAAAGCGGCCGGGCGCCACTCCGGCGCCGTCGTGGCTGTTGCTGCCCACCGACCCTGCTGTCGCGAAGCAGCTGCTCGGGGAGCTGTGTGCGTGGCTGCACGCGGTGTTCCTGCGCTACTCCGACGGCGCCGCCGCGCTCCCGCCGTGCTGGCTCTACCACCCCGATGTCGTCGAGGAGCTGCTGTGGCTGATGCACGCCTGGTGTGTCGCCTACCAGGGCAAGGCCGCGTCGGTGGCGCTGGCGGGGGACTGGCACGACCGCCAGCGTCCCGGCGTCGTACGCCGGATCAGGCAGAACGCCGGCTCCTGCTCGATCGAGCGCCACCAGACCCGCCCCGAGTGGGAGCAGCACCCCACCGGCGCCACCGAAGTCCCCGGTTTGGACGCGGTCGCCTCCATCGCCGGGTGGTGGGGCGCGCGCCGTGACGACCCCGCTCCCGAACCCGCAGCGCAGAGCACACCGGCGTCGGAGTCGACCACGAATGGAACCCAGCACCGATGAGCACCCCACCGACGCCCGCGGGGCAGGCCAAGTGCACCGTCGCGCCTCCCGAGGAGCCTGGCCGCCGAGTGGTTCGGGCCGCGATCTGGCTCCCCGGGCTCGCGGTTGCTCTCGGGGCCGCGGTGGCGACGGCGCACGGCCTGTACGAGGTCGCGCACGCCGCCCGGGTCCCGGCCGCGATCGCCTGGCTCTACCCGCTGATCACCGACGGGCTCGCCCTGGTCGCCTACACCGCCACCGCCCGCCTGCACGGCTCCGCCGCCCGCTACGCATGGGCGGTCGTCGTGCTTGCCGCCGGGCTGTCGGGGCTCGCGCAGGCGGTGTTCCTCGCCTCCGGCTCCGCCGTCGAGGCATCCCCGGCGCTGCGGTTCGGCGTCGGGGCTTGGCCCGCGGTCGCCGCCGCGATTGTCGCCCACCTGCTCTACCTTCTCGCCACGGACGCCGACGGCGACCGGACCGGGACGGCCGAGCCGCCCCAGCGTGTCCAATCCGAGGTGTCCAGCCCGGACGCCGTTCAGCCTGTACAGCCGTTGAACGGCACGCCGGTCACCCGGCCCGGGGTACAGCGTCCAACCGCCGTCCAACCCACCGCACCGCGGACCGAGCTTCCGGCCGGGCCGGTTGAACACCCCGGCAGCCGATCGGGCCCGGCCCCGGCACAGGACCGGGCGCGGGCGGCCGCGACGCGGCCCCCCCACCGTCACGGC
>JAKDLE010001004.1 GCA_030453005.1 Pseudonocardia sp.
CCATCGAGGAGATCCGCAACATCTGCCGCTGCGGCACCTACAACCGCATCCGCGAAGCGATCTACGCCGGCGCGGAGAACATGTGAGGGGCACGGACATGAGGACACGCAAGCAGCTCGTCGTGGCCGCGCTCGTCGGCGCCACCGTCCTCGGTGGGGCAGGCGTGGCGATGGCCGACGTCTCCACCCCCGACGACCTGGCTCAGGGGGGCAGCGCCCTCACGGCCCTCGCCGAGGACCTGGTGGCCCAGTTCGAGGACTTCACGAACGGGCAGCGACCGGAGGGTGCCGACGGCACCGAGGTCGAGCCCATCGGGCCGGACCCCCGTTTCGTCGAGGGCCCGATCAGCGGCCTGATCGGCAACGGGCCGCTGGAGTAGGACGACGAACGGTGCTCAGGCCCGCGCGGTGAGCAGGCGGAAGGTGTTGTCGAGCCGGTAGCCGCCGTCGCCGGTGCGGTGGGGCTCCAGCCGGGTGAGGACGGCGTCCCGCACTGCCTCGGGACCGGCGCGGTTGATCGCGTGCCGCCCGATCCCGGAGGAGAACAGCGGCTCGACGACGGCGTCTGCGTCGGGGTAGGAGAACGCGCAGACGACCTGCTCCGACGACTCGACCAGCAGACCCGCGCTCGCAACGAGCTCCCCGAGCCGGTCGGGCTCGTCGACCGACGGCGTGCGGCGGGGGCCGAGCCACGGCGCGAGCGCCTCGCCGAAGGCGCGGACGTCGCACTCCTGCTCGCTCCCCCACACCGTGACCACGACCACGCCCCCGGGCGCGACGCGCGCCGCCTCCCGCAGCACGCCCAGCGGCTCGCGGACGTGGGCGATCAGCTGGACGGCGGCGGCGACGTCGACCGGTCCGACGTCCCCGAGGTCGTGCGCGTCGCCGACCGCGAACGTGGCGCGGGGGACCTCCTGCTCCGCCGTCCGCACCGCGGACGGGTCGGCGTCGATCCCGTGCACGTGCGCGCCGCGGGCGACCGCCGCGGCGGAGAACCCCCCGCCGCCGCATCCCAGGTCCAGCACGCGCGTGCCGACACCGACCCCCGTCGCGTCCAGCACGGCCTCGTACAGTGGTGTCGCCCAGCCCCTGGGCCCCTCGTCCATGGTCAGCAGGCTAGTGCGCCACCGCACTAGCGCCAGACGTCGGCGGCCACGTCGACGATCAGGCGCAGCTTCGCCACCTGCTCGGAGGCGGTGAGCGCGTTGCCCTCCACCGTGGACGAGAACCCGCACTGCGGCGACAGGCAGAGCTGGTCGAGCGGCACGTACCTCGCGGCCTCGTCGATCCGGCGCTTGAGCGCGTCGGGGTCCTCCAGCGCACCCGTCTTCGTGGTGACCAACCCGAGCACCACCTGCTTCCCGGGCGGCACGAACCGCAGCGGCTCGAACCCGCCGGAGCGCTCGTCGTCGAACTCGCAGAAGAAGCCGTCGACGGCGAGCTCGCCGAACAGCGCCTCCGCCACGTGGTCGTAGCCGCCCTCGGCCGCCCAGGACGAGCGGTAGTTGCCGCGGCACATGTGGGTGGTGATCCGCAGGTCGGCCGGTCGGTCGGCGATGGCCGCGTTGATCTGGCGGATGTAGCGCAGGTGCTGGGTGTCGGGATCGTCGCCCTTG
>JAKDLE010001005.1 GCA_030453005.1 Pseudonocardia sp.
ACCCGGAAGGCACCGCGATGCCCGACACCGCCCACCCCGAACCGCTCCCGGCCGGGGCCGGCCCCGACATGGAGGACCTGCCGCTGTCGGTGTGGACCACCGCCCAGCAGCCGCCCGCCAGTCAGCGCCGCGACCGCTACACCCCGGGCTCGACCGCGCACCCGGCGAAGATGCTGCCCGCCGTCGCCGCCCACGCCATCGCCCAATACACCCGCCCGGGGGACCTCGTCCTGGACCCGATGTGCGGGATCGGAACCACCCTCGTCGAGGCCGTGCACCTCGGCCGCCGCGCCGTCGGTGTCGAGTACGAGCCGCACTGGGTCGACGTCGCCCGCGCCAACCTCGACCTCGCCCGCAACCACGCCGGCAGCCACCACGTCGACTTGGCCGTCCTCGACGCCTCCCGGGTCCTTCACGGCGACGCCCGCCAGCTGGCCACGTTGCTGCCGCCCGACCTCGTCGGGCAGGCCGCGCTCGTGGTCACCTCCCCGCCCTACGGGCCCTCCACCCACGGGCAGGTGTCGGTCATCCCCGGGGGCGGTGTGCAGAAGTACCACCACCTCTACGGCAACCTGCTCGACCGCGGGAACCTCGCCAACATCGGCCACCACCGCCTCCTGGCCGGGTTCCAGCGAATCCTCGCCGCCCTCGCGGCGGTTCTCCGCCCGGGCGCGCACGTCGCGATCACCGTCCGGCCGTGGCGCGAGCACGCGGAGCTGATCGACCTGCCCTCCCAGATCCTCGCCTGCGGCACCCGCGCCGGCCTGATCCCAGTCGAGCGCTGCGTCGCCCTTCTCGGCCGCGTCGCCGACGAAGGCCTCGTCGCCCGCGGCTCGTTCTTCCAGCGCGACTTCATCCGCAAGCAGCGCGAGGCCGGGCTGCCCCTGCACCTGATCGCCCACGAGGACGTCCTGGTGTTCCGCACGAAAGCGACAGCGTCTCCGGCGCGCGATGGCGCCCAGGCCGCCGCACGATTCGAGGCCGCGGCGTGAGTCGGGCGCCGTCTCGTACGGCCGCACGGGAGGCGTCACCGACTCGCGTCGTCGATCTTGGTTCGGAGCCGACGCCGGATCCGGCACCGGGTGCGCGTACGCGCGCCGGCGGGGACGGGGGCCAGCTGCTCCCGCTGCTGACGCCGGGGCAGGCCGCGGAGTTGCTGGCGGTGCGGGAGTCGTGGTTGCGGCGCCGGGCAGCTGCGCGGACGGTGCCGTGCACGTTCCTCGGCAAGCACCTGCGGTTCTCCCGGGCCGACGTCCAGGCCATCGCGGCCGAGGCTGCTGAGCCCGTCTCGCCGCCGCGCGGTGGCCGTGGGCGATCCGCTGTCGGCTCGGCCCGTTCCCGGGGTGTGCGGTGACCGTCGACCGTGATCAGCGCGGAGCATGCTGGCCCTCTTCCGCACATCGAGCGTCCATGGTGGTGTGGCCCGACGCGGGCCGTGAACACGAGGACGAGGGGTGGGCGCGGTGGCGTGGGTAGAGCAGTCCGGGGTACGGAGCTGGCGGGTCCGCTACCGCCGTGACGACGGCACGATCGGGGCGGTCAACGGGTTCCCGACCAGAGCTGCCGCCGCGGAACACGCCGAAGGGTTGGAGACCGATCAGCGCCGTGGAAGTTG
>JAKDLE010000112.1 GCA_030453005.1 Pseudonocardia sp.
CCCGGTGCGGCGGGCCGTGCACCAGCACCACGCGAACCCCGGGCAGGTCGTCGCTCATCCGCCCCCCACTCGACCCTCGATCGTCGATCTTCGCAGAGCGGCACGACGGCGCGTGCTCCGGTTCACCCGTAGGGACGCCGCGTCAGTCGTCGGCCAGGCCCCGCTCGATGGCGTAGCGGACGAGCTGCACGCGGTTGTGCAGCTGCAGCTTGCGCAGGGTGTTCTGGACGTGGCTCTCGACCGTGCGGTGCGACACGACCAGCCGCTCGCCGATCTGCCGCGCGGTGAGGCCCTTGGCCACGAGCCGCAGCACCTCGGTCTCGCGCTCGGTGAGCACCGGCCGCTCCTCGTCCGCAGGCTCCCCGGCCAGGCGCCGGAACTCCCCCAGCACGAGCCCGGCCAGCCCGGGCGTGAACACCGGGTGCCCCTCGGCGGTGCGGCGCACCGCGGCCAGCAGCTCGTCGACACCTGCGGACTTCACCAGGTAGCCGGTGGCGCCCGCCTTCACGGCGTCGAGGACGTCAGCGTGCTCGCCGCTGGCCGAGAGCACCAGCACCCGCGTGTCGGGCAACGCCGCGAGGATGCCCTCGATGGCGTGCACGCCGGTGCTCGCCCCGAGGTTGAGGTCCATCAGCACCACGCGGGGCCGCACGGCGCGTGCGATCCGCACGGCCGCGTCGGCGTCGGGGGCGGTGGCGACCACACGCAGCCCGCGTTCGGTGAGGTCGCGCGCCACGCCCTCGCGCCACATCGGGTGGTCGTCCACCACCATCACGGTGATCTCGTCGTCGCTCATGCGCTCTCCCGGGGGACGCGGACGGTCCAGTCCGTGCCGCGGTCCGGCCCGGTGTCGAGCGTGATCGTGCCACCCAGATCCTCGACGCGGCCACGCATCGAGCGCGCCACCCCGAGCCGGCCCTGGCCCTGAGCCGCGGCGAGCCGACCCACCGGGATCCCCGGACCCTCGTCGCGCACGCTGACCTCCACCTCGCCTCCGAGGTCCTCGACCAGCACCCACGCGGGCGCCTCCTCCCCGACGTGCCGCGCCACGTTCGCCAGCGCCGCGCCGACCACCGCCACCAGCTCGTCGACGACCTGCGCGGGCAGCCACACCGCGTGCGCGGGCGTCGAGATCGAGACCGGCCCCGAGCCGAGCATGCGCAGCGCGGCGGCCAGGTCGCGGCGGCCGTGGGCGTCGACGGGCGCCGAACCCGTCGTGAGCAGCGCGCGCAGCGCGATCTCCTGCTCCCCCGCGAGCGAGGCCAGCTCGCCCGCCTCGCCGCCCACCTCCCCGCCGCGGCGGCGGACGAACCCGAGTACCTGCAGCACCCCGTCGTGGACGGCGCGGGCGAGCCGTTCGCGCTCGGCCATCGCGGCCTGCGACGCGACCGCGTCGCGCAGCCGCCGCGCCTGGCGCCGCAGCACGGTGGAGGCGAACCCGATGCTCAGCGCGACCAGCACGATGAGCTGGATGTCGTAGAGCTCGTCGACCGGCCGCGCCGACACCGCGACCAGGACCGCCGCGAGCACCGCGGCCGCCCCCAGCCCGCCCCGGACGCCGAAGGCCAGCGCGCAGGCGAGCACGGCGCCGGGCGTCCAGATCGAGCCCAGGACGGGCGCGTCCGCGGCGATCTGGGCCGAGGTCTGCACGAGGGGCGTGGTCGCCATGACGGCCGAGGTGACGGCCAGATCGACGAGCGCGACGCCGCCCCGCCGGTCGCGCGGGCCCGGGAACAGGTAGGCGTACCCGCTGAGCGCGGTCCACAGCACCATGCCGACCTGCACCGCGACCGCCCCCACGGGTGAGGCGTAGGCGTCGAGGCCGCTGAGTACGACGGCCACGGCGCTGAACAGCGCCAGTACCCGGTAGACCAGCAGCCCGCGCCACAGGGGCTCCAGCGGGCGCAGCTCGTCCGACGTCACGGAGACATCCTGGCCTGATCCGCGTCGGGCCACCTCGGTAGGACTACCGGGTCTTCGTCCCCGTCACGAGCGCGTTGTAGAACCACGCGCGCGGCACGACGCGGCTGAGCACGTACCGGTCCAGCCAGGACAGCCGCTGCCAGCCGCGGAAGGCGAACATCGCCCAGCGCATGCCGAGCCTGCCCGGCGGCACCGCGGCCTCGAACGTGCGCACCGGCCAGCCCAGCATCGCGGCCGTGAGCTCCTCGGTGACCACCCGCGCCCCCAGCGCCCCGGCCCGCCGGGCGGTGTCCTCCAGCTCGGCGGGGTCGAACACGTGGATGTCGACGACCGCCTCCAGCGCCGCCGCCCGCGAGGACTCGTCGAGCTCGGCCTGCGGCCGCCGCCACCCGCGCAGCGCGGGCAGCCTCGTGAGCGCCGTGGTGGCCTTCCAGGTGAGCGCGCCGAGGCGGCGGGCGTAGGCGTCGCCGATCCGCGTCGGCTCCCCGGCGAACACGAACCGCCCGCCCGGCCGCAGGACGCGGAGCACCTCGCGCAGCGCCAGCTCCACGTCCGGGATGTGGTGCAGCACCGCGTGCCCGACGACGAGGTCGAACGTCTCGTCGTCGTAGGGGAGGCGCTCGGCGTCGGCGACGCGGCCGTCGACCGTGCCTTCGCCCAGACCCAGCGCCACGGCGTTGCGCAGGGCCGCGGCGACCATCCCGGGCGACAGGTCGGTCACCGATCCGGACGACGCGACCCCCGCCTGCATCAGGTTGAGCAGGAAGAACCCGGTGCCCGACCCGAGCTCCAGCGCGCGCCCGTAGGGCCACCCGGTCTCGCCCGCCACCAGGCGGAACCGGTCGGCGGCGTAGGTGATGCAGCGCTCGTCGTACGAGATCGACCACTTGTCGTCGTAGGAGCCCGCCTCCCAGTCGTGGTAGAGCACGTTCGCGAGCTTGCGGTCGTGGCGCGCGGCCTCGACCTGCTCAGCCGTGGCGTGCGGGTGAGGGGCCGGGTCCGCGGACGTACTCATGGGTAGGGAGCATAGGCCCGTGCACGAATGAGCGATTTATCCGTCAATCTTGACGAATCAATCGTAAATCTAGACGATGGAGGGGTGCTGTTCAACTCACCGGACCTCACCGACGACGAGCTACGGGTCCTCGGCGACCTCGACCACTTCCGCATACGGCTGCGGCACGTCCTGCACGAGCCCCGACGCTGGAAGGGCGTCCTCCGGCGCAACCTCAAGGCCCGCGCGATCCAGGGCTCGAACAGCATCGAGGGCTACGACGTCAGCCTGGACGACGCCCTCGCCCTCCTCGACGGCGACGAACCCATGGACGCCGACCGGAGGACCTCGCTGGAGATCGTCGGGTATCGCAACGCGATGACCTACATCCAGCAGCTGGCGGACGACCCGCACGCACTGCTCGACGCCTCGCTGTTGCGCAGTCTGCACTTCATGATGCTCGGCCACGACCTCCGCAACAGTCCGGGCCAGTACCGCCGCGGTCCGACCTACGTTCGCGACGACGACCGCGCCGTCACCGTCTACGAGGGGCCGGACGCAGATCTCGTGCCCGGTCTCATGTCCGAGCTGACTTGTTCCCTCACCGAGCCCGATGACGCACCGGTCTTCGTCCGGGCCGCGATGGCGCACCTGAACCTCGTGATGATCCATCCGTTCCGCGACGGGAACGGCCGGATGGCCCGGGCATTGCAGACCCTGGTGCTCGCGCGGGAACGGGTGCTCGCGCCGGAGTTCAGCAGCATCGAGGAGTGGCTCGGTCGCAACACCAACCGCTACTACGACGTCCTGGCCGACGTCGGGGCCGGAGCCTGGCACCCGGAGCGTGACACGCGCGAGTGGTTGCGGTTCACACTCGTCGCTCACCACGTTCAGGCCCAGACGGTGCTGCGCCGGGTGGAGGAGGCTTCCCGCCTGTGGCAGGAACTCAGCGAGATCGCCGAGTCGCGCAGGCTGCCCGAGCGCACTCTGACCGCCCTGTTCGACGCCGCGTCCGGGTTGCGGGTGCGACGCTCCGGCTACCAACGCGATGCAGAGGTGGAGCCGGGGACCGCTGCTCGCGACCTGCGGATGATGGTGGCCGCAGGCCTCCTGAGCCCGTCGGGCGAGACACGCGCCCGCCGCTACAGCGCCACGCCCGGGCTGAAGGCGGTCCGTGACCGGGTGGCGGCCGGGCGCCCTACCATCGTCGACCCCTTCGGACACCCACCCGATCGGAGAACCGCTGCACGCAACGTCACCACGGCCTCCGAGTGAGCGCCGCCGTCACCGGCCGGTGAACGTGGCCTTGCCCGGGCCGTGCTCGACGAACGAGTCCATGCCCACCTTGCGGTCGTCGGTGGCGAACAGCGCCGCGAACACCTCGGCCTCCAGGTCCAGACCGGTGCGCAGGTCCACGTCGAGCCCGCCGTCGATGGCCTTCTTCGCCGCCGCCAGCGCCACGGCGGGCCCGCCCACGAACTTCTCGGCCCACCGACGAGCCGCGGCGTAGACGTCGTCGGCGGGCACGACCTCGTCGACCAGCCCGATGGCCAGCGCCTCGTCCGCCTTGACCATGCGGCCGGTGAAGATGATGTCCTTGGCCCTCGGGGCGCCGATGAGCCGCGCCATCCGCTGGGTGCCCCCGCCGCCCGGGATGATGCCGAGCAGGATCTCCGGCTGACCGAGCTTGGCGTTGTCGCCGCAGATCCGGCGGTCGCAGCCCAGCGCCACCTCCATGCCGCCGCCCAGCGCGTATCCGGTGATCGCCGCGACCGTCGGCTTCGGGATCTCCGAGAGCGCACCGAAGCAGGCCGACAGCCGCCGCGCGACCGGCGCCATGTCGGCGTAGGTCATGCCGGCCATCTCCTTGACGTCGGCGCCTGCCGCGAAGACCTTCTCCCCGCCGTAGACGATCACCGATGCGACGTCGGCGCGACGCGCGGCCTCCTCGGCGCAGGCCTTGAGGTCCTCCTGCACCTGCCTGCTGAACGCGTTCATCGGCGGCCGGTCCAGCCGGATCGTCCCGACTCCGCCGTCGACCTCGAGTGACACGTACTCGCCCACGCCGCGTTCCTCCTGAAGACCTCGACCCGACGCCACCACCGACGCCCCGGGGGGACCCTACCGGCGCCTTGCTCTGCACACCGATACGCAACACAGGCGACGCGCGCATCGTCCCCCCCGTCGCGCGCGGGATGCGCGCTCACCCCGGGGCGGAGCCGGCAGCGCAGCCAGGCCGAGTAGCGGCCGCGGCGGCGCGCCACCGCCAGCGGCACGTCGAAGGTGGCGGTGAGGTTCTCGTCGGTGAGCACGTCGTCGAGCAGGCCCGCGGCGACGACGCCGCCGTCGCGCAGCAGCAGCCCGTGGGTGTAGCCGACGGGGATCTCCTCGACGTGGTGGGTGACCAGCACCGAGGCGGGTGCGTCGGGGTCGGCGGCGAGTCGGGCGAGCCTGCCGACGAGATCCTCGCGGCCGCCCAGGTCGAGGCCCGCGGCCGGCTCGTCGAGCAGCAGCAGCTCGGGGTCGGTCATCAGGGCGCGGGCGATCAACGTGCGCTTGCGCTCGCCCTCGGACAGCGTGCCGAAGGTGCGCGTCGCCAGTACCCGCACGCCGAGGGCGTCGAGCAGCGAGTCGGCACGGTCGGTGTCGGCGCCCTCGTACTCCTCACGCCAGCGGCCGAGCACGCCGTAGCCCGCACTGACGACGACGTCGCGCACCATCTCCTCGTTCGGGACGCGCAGGCCCAGCGCTGCGGAGGTCAGCCCGATGCGGGTGCGCAGCTCGAACAGGTTCACCCGCCCGATCCGCTCCCCCAGTACGTGCACCGCCCCCGTGGTCGGGTGCAGCTCGGCCGCGGCCAGCCGCATCAGGGTGGTCTTGCCCGCGCCGTTGGGGCCCAGCACCACCCAGCGCTCGTCGAGCTCGACCCGCCAGTCGACGTCGTGCAGGAGCGTGGCGGGGCCACGGCGCACCGACACACCGTCCATGCGGATGACGAGGTCGGTCAGGTCGGGGGCGGGAAGAGGTGCAGCCACGCCCTCTATCCTCGCCGATCGTGCCGATCTTCCCGTTGGGTGCCCATGTCGACGACGACGGGGCGCGGTTCGCCGTGGCCTCGACCAGCGCCGATGCCGTCGAGGTCTGCCTCGTCGACGGCTCGGACGGCGATCTCACCGAGCGGCGGGTGCCGCTGGCCGAGCGCACGTTCGGCGTCTGGCACGGCCACGTCCCCGGGGTCACACCCGGGCAGCGCTACGGCTACCGGGTGCACGGCCCGTACCGCCCGTGGCAGGGGCTGCGCGCCAACCCGGCGAAGATCCTGGTGGACCCCTACGCCCGACGGATCACCGGCCGCGTCACCGACCTCGACGCGGCGCGCGGCTGGGTGGACGATCCCATGACGGGGCCGCTCAACGAGCGCGAGTCGCTGGGCCACGTCCCCCTCTCGGTGGTCACCGGTGCCGACCCGAGGCCCCCGCACCCGCGCCCGGAGGTGCCCTGGTCGGAGACGGTGATCAGCGAGCTCCACGTCAAGGGCTTCACCGCGCAGCACCCCGACGTGCCGATGCAGCAGCGCGGCACCTACCTCGGGCTCGCGCACCCGGCGGTGCTCGCGCACCTGACCCGGATCGGGGTGACGGCGGTGGAGCTGCTGCCGGTCAACTCGATCGCCGACGAGCCGTCCCTGGTCGAGCGCGGGCTGTGCAACTACTGGGGCTACGCCACGCTGGGCTTCCTCGCCCCCCACGCCGGGTACGCGAGCGTGCCGGGGGCCGAGGTCGAGGAGTTCGCGACGATGGTGGCCGCCCTGCACGCCGCGGGTATCGAGGTGATCCTCGACATCGTCCCCAACCACACCGCGGAGGGCGGCGTCGCGGGCACCACGTTGTCCTACCGTGGCCTCGACGCGCCCGCCTACTACTCCCTGGGCGGCAACGGCCACGACGCCGACATCACCGGCACCGGCAACACGCTCGACTCCGGCTCCCCGACCGTCATCCGGCTGGTGTGCGACGCGATGCGGCACTGGGTCACCGCGTTCGGCGTCGACGGGTTCCGGATCGACCTGGCCAGCGTGCTCGGACGCCCCCGCAGCGGCACGTTCGACCCGCACGCCCCGCTGCTCACCGCCATCGCCACCGACCCGGTGCTCTCCTGCGTCAAGCTGATCGCCGAGCCGTGGGACGCCACCGGTGAGGGCTACCGGGTTGGTGGGTTCGGCGTGGCCTGGTCGGAGTGGAACGGCCGCTACCGCGACGCGGTGCGCGACTTCTGGCGCGGTCACGGCGGCATCGGCGAGGTCGCCTCCCGGCTCACCGGCAGCTCCGACCTGTACGCGGGCAACGGGCGGCGGCCGTGGGCGTCGGTCAACTTCGTCACCGCACACGACGGGTTCACCCTGCGCGACCTGGTGTCCTACGAGCGCAAGCACAACGAGGCCAACGGCGAGGGCAACCGCGACGGCACCGACGACAACCGCTCCCGGAACTTCGGGGTCGAGGGCCCGACGACGTCCCCGGTGCGGGGCGAACGACGGCTGGCCGCGGCCCGGGCGATGATCGCCACGATGCTGCTCTCGACGGGCACGCCGATGCTGCTCGGCGGCGACGAGCTGTGGCGCACCCAGTACGGCAACAACAACGCCTACTGCCTCGACGACCCGACGTCGTGGGTGGACTGGTCGGGTGGCGCGGAGGCCGAGTCGCTCACGGCGTTCACCGCGCTGGTCGCCGGGATCCGCCGCGGCTCCCCCGCCCTGCACCGCGACCGCTTCTACCGCGACGGCGAGGTGCTGTGGTGGCACCCGGCGGGTAGGCGGCTGCGCGGGCACGACTGGCACGACGGCGGCCTGCACAGCCTGGGGCTGCAGCGCGGCGAGTGGCTGCTGCTGCTGCACGCGGGCCCGGAC
>JAKDLE010000113.1 GCA_030453005.1 Pseudonocardia sp.
TGGAGCCTGCCGACGTCCCCGGGGTCCTGCTGCTGGTCGTCGGCGCGCTCGGCCTGGTGGGCAACCTCGTCTCGCTCGCGGTGCTGGCCGGGGGCGACCGGCGGAACATGAACATGCGCGGGGCGATGCTGCACGTGCTCGGCGACGCACTGGGGTCGGTCGGCGTGATCGCCGCCGCCCTGGTGCTGATCCTCACCGGCTGGCCGTACGCGGACACCGTGGCCTCGCTGTTCATCGTGGCGCTCATCCTGCCGCGGACGGTCGCCCTGCTCCGCGAGGTCGGGCACGTCCTGCTCGAAGGCGCCCCGCGGGGGATCGACACCGCGGACGTACGGGCGGCGCTGCTGGCCGTCACCGGCGTCGAGGACGTCCACGAGCTGCACCTGTGGTCGATCAACGACCGGCGGCCGACGGTGTCGGCCCATCTGGTCGTCGCTCCACAGCTCGATGATGAGGCCGTGCACGTGCGGTGCGGGGAGGCCTCCGTGCTCGACTGTGCGGCGGGCATGCTGCGCGAGCGCTTCGGGCTCCACCACAGCACGCTGCAGATCGAGCAGGGCCACCACGTCGAGCACGAGGACCGCTGTCACTGAGGGAGCGCTGTCAGTCGTGGGTGGGGAACCCCGCGAAGCGGTCGGACAGCCAGTCGTAGGACCGGCCGCGGGCACTGCAGCGCGGGCACACCTTGGCGTCGCTGAACCAGGTGTCCAGGCAGCGGCAGCACTGGAGGTGCGCGGACCGCCAGCGGCGATCCACCCGCATGACGGCCAGCGAACCGATGGCGCTCGTCGCCAGGCGGCACCGTCACGCACGGCCTCCGACTCCGGTCGCTACGCGTCGTGCTCCACCTCGCGCAACCAACCGCTCTTCACCTCCCGCCAGCGCTCGTCGGTGAACCGGCGCCGCCAGTAGGGCGAGACCGACAGGGCCTCGCGCGGCAGCTGCCAGTCGACGAGCAGGTGCCTGCGCAGAGCGCGGTTGATCACGGCCTCGCCGTGCACGAACGCCTGGACCCGGCCGGGCGGGCGGTCGAGCTTGTCGAGGGCGTGCACCGCGAGGTCGTCGGCGCCGGGGTTGGCGTCGCGGTACAGCCAGCTGACGTGCAGATCGCCGGGCGAGGTCAGCCTCAGCTCGTCGGCGGGGCCGCCGACCTCCGCGAGGACGTGCACGGGCGTTCCCGCGGGGATGTGCGCGAGGGAGGCGGCGATCGCGGGCAGGGCGCTGGCGTCGCCGATCATGAGGTGCCAGTCGGCGTCGGAGTCGGGGGAGTAGGAGCCCGAGGGTCCGGTCAGCTGCAGGAGGTCGCCGGGGCGTGCGCCCGCCGCCCACGGTCCGGCGACGCCGGTGTCGCCGTGGACGACGAAGTCGATCGTGAGCTCACGAGCCTCGGGATCCCATCGTCGGACGGAGTAGCGACGTGTCGCGGGACGCTGGGCCGCGGGCAGGGCACGGACGGCGTCGACGTCGAACGGCACGGTGTAGGGGGCGCAGGCGGGGAGGAAGTAGGCGTTGACGTAGCCGTCGGTCCACGGGCCCGGTGAGAAGTCGTCGAGCCCGCCACCGCCCAGGACCACGCGCACCATGTGCGGGCTCAGCCGCTCGACCCGCTCGACCCGACCGAACATGTCCATCCCCCTCCGTGGCGCCGACGAACGCGGGGGTCCGACCGAATCGGCCGGACCCCCGCACCCTTCCCGAACCTACGCGCCGCTCCCACCACGAAGCGACTCAGTTAAGTTAGCCTATCCTCATTCTGATGTCCAGCCGCTTCACGTGGCCGGGGACTCGACGTGCGTGGCGGCCGTGGGCGTCGTGGCCGCCTGCGTGGCGAGGCCCTTCTCCGCCGCCGCCGCGCGCACCGCGTCGATGACCAGCTGTACCGACGTGCGGCGCGTGTTGCCGGTCCGGTAGGCGATGGAGACCGTCCGCGTCACCGGCTCGGTCAGGGCGATGACGTCGACCCCGGGCGGGCACAGGGAGAGCCCGAGGTCGGACACGAGTGTGATGCCGAGCCCGGCGGCGACCATCGCCAGTGCGGTGGCCTGCTCCCCGACCTCGTGGTTGATCGTGGGCTCGAACCCGCTCGTCTGACAGGCGATCCGCACGGCGCGGCCGAAGTGCGAGCGCGGGCCTGCGAGTATCCAGGGGTGCTCGGCCAGTGCGTGCAGGGCCACGGTGGGGAAGGGGACGGCTCCCGCGGGGACGGCGGCGTGCAACCGCTCCACCGCGATCTCCGAGCGTGTCAGGGCGGGGTCCCAGGTCGTGGGGTAGCTCGAGTACTCGATCACGAAGGAGAAGTCGAGGGTGCCGTCGCGCACCGCGCCCGCCGTGTCCTCCGGGGCCAGTTCCCGGGTCCGCACGCGGATCCCCGGGTGCGTGGTGGCCAAGGCGGTGAGGGCGGGGGGCAGCAGGCCCGACGCGACCGAGGCCCACACCCCGGCCATCAGCCGAACCGACACACTCGCCTGCGCCTCCTCCAACGCGACCGTGGCCCGCTCCACCGAGGAGAGGATCTCCTCGGCGTGCTCGGCGAGCAGCATGCCGAGATCGGTGAGCTGGACCCGCCTGCCCAGCCGCTCGAAGAGCTTGGCCCCGACGTCGCGTTCGAGCTGGGCGAGCTGCTGGGACACCGCCGAGGCGGTGTAGTGCAAGGCGACCGCGGCGGCGGTGACGGTGCCACGACGGTTGAGCTCGCGGAGCATGCGCAACCGCTGCAGGGAGAACTCCACGCACCCAGCGTAGAGAGGCGCGCTGTGCAGTAGAGCTGCACGCCACCGTGCACGATCCGTAACTGGACGCAGTCGCCCGGCCGGGCGCACTCTGAAGTCACCGGGCCGGATGCGTGTCGCCCGGGACTCCCGCAGGTCCTGCGGGTACAGCCATGCCCGGCGAACACCTCGGGCGGACGAGCACGAACGGGGGTCGGTCGACGTGACCACGATGCAGGACCCGATGGGGCCGATGGACCAGCAGCAGCAGGCGGTGGCGCCGACCGGCGCCGTCGACCCGGTGGCGGTCGACCGGTTGGCCTCCGGTGACGGCGAGCCGCTCATCCGCCTGACCTGGACCGACCCCGTCACCGGCGCCCACGGCTTCCTCGTCGTCCACCTGCTGGTGTCGGGCCTGGCCACCGGCGGCACCCGCATGCGCGCGGGCTGCACGATGGCCGAGGTGGAGGACCTCGCCCGCGGCATGGCCGCCAAGACCGCCGTGTTCGACCTGCCCGTCGGCGGGGCGAAGGGCGGCATCGACTTCGACCCGAAGGACCCCCGCGCGATCGACGTCCTCACGCGCTTCTGCGAGGCGATGCGCCCATGGCTCGACGCCTACTGGGTGACCGCGGAGGACCTCGGCGTCCCCCAGCACCTCATCGACGAGGTCTTCGCGCGCCTCGGCCTGGGGCAGTCCTACCACGCGGCGATCCGCCGGTCGGTCGACCCGGAGGCGACGCTGCGCCGCGTGCACGCCGGGCTCAACGCGCCCGTCGCGGGCGGCCTGCTCGGCGACGTCATCGGCGGGTACGGCGTGGCGCAGGCCTGCCTCGCCGCCGCGAACACCTGGAGCTGGTCCCTTCCCGGCACGACCGTCGCGATCCAGGGCATCGGGACCATGGGCGGCGCCGCCGCCTGGTACCTGCACGAGGCAGGCATGCGGGTCGTCGCCGTGGCCGACGCCGCGGGCACCCTCTACCACCCGGGTGGCCTGGACGTCCCGGCGCTGCTCGAGCTGCGCGACGCCTACGGCGAGGTCGACCGGTCCCGCGTGCCCGCCGACGTCGCACGGCTGCCGCGGGCCGCGGTGCTCTCCACCGTGGCCGACATCCTCGTCCCCGCCGCGATCTCCTACGCCATCACCCCGGACAACTCCTACGACGTCGCCGCGAAGGTGATCGTCGAGGCGGCCAACACCGCCACCACGCCGGAGGCCGAGGCGATGCTCTCGGCCCGCGACATCCCCGTGATCCCCGACTTCGTGGCCAACGCCGGTGCCGCCGCCTGGGCCTGGTGGCTGCTGCTCGGCCAGGTCGGCGACGACCCGGAGGACTCGTTCCTGCGGCTGCGCACCGAGATGTGGGGCAAGGTCGGCCTGCTGCTGGAGCGCTGGATCGTCGACGGGATGCCGCCGCGACACACCGGTTGGCAGTGGGCCGCCGCCCGCCGGGCCGCGCTGGCCCACGCCGGGCCGCGGCAGGCGGAGGACCTGGTCATCCCCTGAGCCCACCCGCTCCCGAGCGAGCGGCACGTTCGCCCAACCTCGCTGGGTGAGGGTGCCGTTCGCTCGGCCGGGCAGCGCGGTCTACCCCCGGCCTCCTGGCCGAGGCGGTGGGCCGGGGGCGCCTGGTGCGGGTCCTGGCCGGTCAGCACGGCGGCGGCCACCTCGCCGCGTCGGCCGAGCGCACGACCAGGTCGACGACCTCCGTCGGATCGAGTCGCTCGTACTCGCCATGGTCCCGGGCCCGCTGCAGCCGGTCGATCCTCGCGGTCAGGGCGGCGGGATCGATCGCCACGGGGTGGGCAGCGGGTGCGGCTCGTGCGCGATCTGCAGGAGGTAGGGCGTCCGCGGTGGCGATGTCCAGGTCGCCCACGAGTTCGACCACGCTCGTGTCGCCCGCCCGGTGCGCCACGACCTGCAGCCCACACCCATCCAATCCTGCCCCCGCTGCGGCTCATGGGAAAGCCGTCCGCGGGGTCAGGGGGAGCGACCGGAAGTGGTGAACGGTAGCACCGGAGGAGCGCCCGCCACGCTCCGTCGTTCACGCAGGGGAGTCGGCGAGGGGGCGGCGCAAGGCGCTGCGCCCGGAGCCCCAACTGCGCAGGAGCATCGCGTCCGTCCGATCGGCGAGCAGCGTGCTCGCCCGGATGCCGAACACGATGTCGCGGGCCAGCTCCGGTTCGGCGGCGACCATGGGTGCGATGACCCCGCGCCGCACGAGCTGCTCGTGCACGGCGTCGGCCTCGACGTGCTCGGCGTAGAACTCCACCGCCTGCTCGGGCAGCCCCAGGCGACGCATGGCGCGCACGATGCGGTCCGAACCCGGCGAGGACGTCAGCTCCACGGTGGCGAACTGTCCGACGAGCGCGCCGCGCAGGGACCGGTGCAGCCCGCACAGCGACATCAGGTTGACCTCGGCGAGGACCGGCGCGGGTGCGGCGTCGAGGTAGGCGCCGTAGGTGGCGTCGAGGTCGAGCGAGCGCATCATCTCGGCGAACAGGTGCGCGTGCATCCGGGCGGGGTCGCCCCCGCCGTACTCGTCGTGTTCGACGGTCACCAGCGCGGCCTTCGCCGGTCCGTCGAGGCGGGCGATCACCCAGGCCTGCGGGTCGGCCTCCTTGAGGTGGTAGAGCGAGCGGTGCGCGACGTACTCCCGCACCTGCCAGACCTCGCCGTCGCGGCGCAGGTGGTGCGAGACCCCGTGCGCGTCGACGGGCTCGACGAGCAGCGCGTCGATGACGTCGGCGAGCTCGGCTGCGTCGCTCTTGGCTGCGTCGCTCTTGGCTGCGTCGCCGTCGGGCACCTCGGCGCGCAGCGCGGCGAGGAACGCCCGCTCCATCCCGGCCCGCGCCCCGAGCAGGTCGGGGTTCCACTCCAGGTCGTCGGGGACGTCGGCGAACCCGCGGTAGTGCAGCTCGTAGCAGCAGTAGAGCGCCAGCTGGAGGTCCTCGCCCCACGGGTCCGCGGCCTCGGCCTCCTCCGCCACCGCGAGGCCGAGAAGCTCGCCACGCAGGAACGCGAGCACGGCCTCGGAGAGCAGGCCGCGGGCGGCGGGCAGCTCGGGTCGGTTCACCGCTCTCCCTCGCGCACCTTGCGCCGGTGGCTGGTGTCGCAGAACGGGGGCCTGCGGGTGCGCCGGCACAGGCACAGCGCCGAGACCGGGCGGTCGGACCGGACGCGGCTCCCGTCGGGCAGCTCGACGACAACGGGGCCGCGCACCAGCAACGGGCCGTCGTCGGTGAACACCAGGTCGGGGGTGCCGTGCCTGCGGGGGGGAGTCACGCCGTCCGGGTGCCCGGTCCGGGGTCGATCAAACCTCCGGGCCGACCTACGCGGGGGCGGGGCGCTCCGCCACCGGCCACCGCACGAGCAGCGAGTGTCCCTGGTGCGGCTCCAGGTCCACGCTGAAGCTGCGCAGGTCGTCGACGGTGCCGATGGACTGGTCGTTGAACATGTCCGAGACCTCGCCGCCCGGGGGGAGGTGCTCGGAGCGCACCGTGCCGGTGAGGTGCTCGGCGGAGAAGTTGAGGACGGTCAGGTGCATCCGATCGGCGCCCAGGTCGTCGGGCGCGAGGCGGTGCACCATGACGAGCATCCCGCGGTGGGGCACGTCGGGCACGTCGAGCTGCTCGCCGACGGCCACGCCGTAGTGCCTGCGCACCGCGAGGATGGCCTGGAGCTGGCGCAGGAAGCTGGCCTCGTCGGCGAGCTGCTCGGGGATGGGCCCGTACAGGCTGCGGCCGCGCGGCATGCCCGACGCCGAGCGGGTGGCCCCGGGGTTGACGCCCATCAGGTCGTGCGCGGCGCGGTGCACCCAGCGGGTGTCGCCGTGCTCCAGGAGCTCCTCGACGTCGCCGGGCGGCAGGGTGAGCATGCCGCCCAGGTCCCAGCCCGAGAGCGCGAAAACGCCGGGCTGCAGGGCGTTGAACATGGCCAGCAGCAAGTGCACCCGCATGATCCGGGCGGTGTCCGCCTCGGTGATCTCGGCCAGGTCGGCGATGCCGAGCGTGGCCGCGATGACCGTGGCCGTGGTGCAGGCGATGCCGTTGGTGGTGAAGATCAGGTTGTACGGGGCGTCGGGCCCGGTGAGGTGTTCGCACAGGTCGCGCCGCACCGACTCGGCGAGGTCGCCGCCGGTGGTCTCGGCCCCCCGGTAGGTGTAGACGTCGTCGCGGTGGCCGGTGGCCCAGTGCACGAGCTCGTAGGTGAGCTCGTCGTGGTTCTGCAGGGCGTGCACCAGCGACGCCGGTTCGACGCCCAGCTCCAGCGACGTGCGCAGCGTCAGCCGGAGGAACTCGGTGTCGCCGGTGGCCAGCGCGTGGTGGTAGGCGGGGCGGTTCACGAAGTCGTAGGACAGGTCCGCGCCCGCCTGGGCGGTGGCGCGGATGTCGTCGATCGTGAGGTTGAGCTCCTGGAAGGTGAACCCGCCGAGCTTGCGCACCATCGAGCCGATCAGGTGGTTCGCCGCGGCGGAGAGCGGGTGGCCCTCCGACCAGGCGGGCAGCCCCTCGGTGGACTTCTCCACGCCCAGGAACCCGTTGGCGTCCAGGCGCAGCGCACCCGCGCCCAGGTCGGTGAGCGAGTGCAGGGCGTCACCGATCACCAGCCGCATCCCGGCGAACGACGGGTCCAGCCAGTTGATCGAGGGCTGGCCGTCCTTGAAGTAGTGCAGGTACACCCAGCGGCGCTCCTCGCCGTCGACCCCGACGACGGGTTTGGTGGCGCTCCAGTTGGTCTCCTTGACCCCCTCGGCGTAGAAGATCACCCGCTGCAGTCGGCCGATGATGTAGCCTGCCTTCTCCAGCTGTTCCTCGGTGGCCGCGTCGATGTTGATCGAATCCCGTCCGGCGGGGACGTCGGGCAGGATCAGCCAGTCCTCCGGCTCGATCTCGATCATGTGGTAGATGCCGGGGTAGTCGCCGTGCTTCAGCTCGGCGAGCCGGAAGTCGGCGCCCTTGCCCGTGTGGCCGGGCACGATGTCGTCGATGATCGTGCCGCCCGACCAGGTGGCCATGCCGCACATCGCGCGGAACTCGGCCTCGGTGCCGAAGGCCGGGTCGATCTCGGTGCTCATCCGGTCGAAGTGGCCGTCGACGCTCGGG
>JAKDLE010001006.1 GCA_030453005.1 Pseudonocardia sp.
TTCGCGTCATCCCCAGGGGGGGGGCCGCGCGCGGCGGGTACCCGTCGAGGGGACGACCACGGGAGGTAAAGATGCTCCTCGACGACGGGGACCGGGCTCGGCTGGCGCGGATCGAACGGCAGCTCGCGGGCGAGGACCCGGAGCTGGCGCGGGCGCTGGACACGTGGCGGCCGGTCCGCACGCACCGACCTCGCCGGATGGCCTGGGCGCTGTTCGGCACCGGGATCCTGTTCGCCGTACTCGCGCTGGTGCTGGGCAGCGTCGGCTGGGCGACGCTCGCGGCCCTCACGGGCGCCGGCGGGTGGTACTGGCTGCGTACGTCGCGCCCACCGACCGTGGTGGTGACGGATGTGCCGAACTCGCGGAAGGATGTCGGGTAGGGCCGTGCCGCGTCAGCTCGGCTGCCCGCCGCCTGCCCACGCCCGGACCTCGCGGAGCCACCGCGGCAGCGGGGTCCGCAGCCCGTCGGCGAGCAGCCGGGTCAGCGTCGCGGCGTCGAGGTCCGGCACGGCGGCGCTGGCGTCCGCCTGCCGGTAGCCCTCACCGGCCGGCAGGTGGATCGACGCGGTCGTCCCGTCGTGGCGCCACACCTCCGCCACGCCGAACTGCGCGTAGAGCGCCATCTTGTCGATGCTGCTGCTGGTGATGTCGACCTCGAACACGATCTCCGGTGCCGGGTCGACGCGCGGGACGATGCGGCGCAGCCCGCGCACCCGCGCCGCGTGCTCCAGGTAGAAGCACGCGTCGGGCTCGAAGCCGCGGTCCCAGCCTGCGTCCTTGAAGGTCGTCGAGCCCAAGGCGGTCATGTCGACGTCGCGCGTCTCCGCGATGACCGCCATCATCGAGGTGACCAGCTGCGCGATGCTCTCGTGCCAGCTTCCCGGGCTCACGATCTCCAGGACCCCCCGGTCGTAGGAGAACCGCGGCGAGCGCGCGTCCTCGTGGTCGGCGACGAGCCGCTCGTAGGTGTCCCAGCGCACGTGCCGCAGCACGATGCGCTCCTCGGGGGGTGCCGTCGTCGTCATGTCGACCTCCACGGGGCTGCCGGTCGCCTCAGCCTACTGCCAGCCTGCGATCGACACGCGGCACGACGGACCGCTCACCGGACGTCGACGAGCCGCGCGAAGGCCACGATGTTGTCCCGGTAGTGCCCGCTCGCGGCGTCGAAGTCGCCGCCGCAGGTGATCAGCCGCAGGGCCGCGTGGTCCGTGGGGCCGTACACCTCGCGGGTGGGGAACTCGTCCTTCGGGTACCGCGCCGCGCGGTCGACCGCGAACACGGCCGTCCGCCCGTCCGCGCGCTCGACCAGCACCTCGGCACCGGGCCGCAGTTCGCCGAGCCGGAAGAACACCGCGGGCCCGTCCGCCGCCGAGTCGACATGCCCGACGACCACCGCGGGGCCGGCCTCGCCCGGGGTCGGCCCGGGCCGGTACCAGCCGGCGAGGGCGTAGTCGCGCGGCACCTCCAGCGACCCGTCGGGCCGCAGGCCCAGCGGGACGAGCCGGGGCGGGGCGACCCCGATCGACGGGATGGGCGAGACCCACCGGCTCGGCGGCGGGCAGCGTCAGCGCGTCCTCGGGCTGCGCGCCCGCAGGCTGCTCCGCGGGCGC
>JAKDLE010001007.1 GCA_030453005.1 Pseudonocardia sp.
CGAGCGCGGCACTGTTCCCGGCCCCGGCGCCGGTGGCGAGGAGGAACAGGGTGCCGCGCTGTCGGATGAACGCTTCCGGGTCGAACTCCTCGCCCTCTCCCGGGGACACGGCGTCGAGCACCCGCGGGTCTGCGAGGGCTGCGAGCGAGAGGGACACGCCTTGCCAGATCGAATCCCTGGTGCGGGGGTCGGCGTCGATCATCGACGCGAGCGAGTCCGCCCACCCGGTCGCCGCATCCGGATGGTTCGTGAGGATCGCGACCGCATCCGCCGCCGACGTGGGGTCAAGCGTCCACCGGAACAACTCAGTCGGGGTACGCCGGTCCAGGGCGGCGGCGTGCAGCAATGCCTGGAGCGCGGCCCTCGTTTTCCCTTCCCAGAAGTCGCCGCCTTCGACCCCGCCCGCGCTGAGGCCGGTGGCGGAGGCGAGGCCGGCGGCGCGGATCATCGCGGTCTGCGGCGACTCGCAGCCCCGGATCGGTGACCAGCGGAGACCGGCGGGCAGGCCTTCGGCGAGGTGCTGCGGGTCGAACACCGCCACCGGTCCGATGCGCTTCCTCGCGCGCAGGCAGGCGGTGACGTTATCGGGGCGCGTGCTGGTCGTGACCACCGCACCGGGAGCGTCGAGGATCGCCGGGATCACGAGGAACAGGCCCTTGCCGCTCCTGGGGGCGCCGACGAGGAGGATCGAGTCCTCCACCGATGCCCAGACCTCGTGCCGGTGCGCGGTGCCGAGCCGGTAACCGACATCACCCGGTACGGGGTTCTCGAGTGTGGGGCGCAGGGTGCTGGCGCGGCGCATCAACGCTTTGGTGGAGGCGGTCTGGGCGATCTCGTGGCGGGTGGCGGTGCCCTCCTGCCGGTGCGGGTCCTGCGCGGTCTGCCGCATCGTGCGCCGCAGCAGATCCCACGTCCAGAACCCAGCCGTGACGAGGGCGCCGAGCATGAGAGCGGCGACGACCCAGTAGACGAAGGGGTTCAGGCCGTCGGCGCCGAGCTGCCCACCGGGATCGGCCGGGTTGAAGAACACCGCGACCCCGCCAGCGGCTCCGGCGGTGGGTTGCGGGCCGCCGGTGAGGAACGCGGCTACGCTGCCGGCGGCGCGGAGGACGAATGCGACCCCGAGGAGACCGCCGGCGGCGATGAGGATCAGGTTGGTGAGCTCGTCGCCCATCTGCCCGCTGCCGCCGGGGCGGCCCTGCGGCCCGATCACTTCAGGCTCCGCACGGCGATCGTGCCGGAGACCCGCCCGACCAGCACCACCTCGCCCGCCCGCGCCGCCGCGACGACGGCCGGGTCGAGGAGGGCGCGTGCCCGTCCGTCGGGGGTCGCATCGGTGTGTGCGGTGATGAGGGCCACGGCGACGTCCTCGCCGGCGATGAACCCGTCGCCGCCGTCCACGGAGATCGGATCAGCCGCCCGCTGACGCTTCACCGCCCGCCGCGGCTCTGGTTTCTCCTCGGGCTCGGAGTCCGGGGCGGGGCGTTTGGCGGCGGGCAGGATGTCGGTGAAAGTCGTGCCGTCCGACTCGTGCACGGTCACTCTGACGGCGATGGTCCGGTCGTTCGTGGCGTGGTCGATGATCTGCGCGAACATGGCCCGCCGCCAC
>JAKDLE010001008.1 GCA_030453005.1 Pseudonocardia sp.
TGGGCCAGCCTTCAGGACGCACCATGGGTCGGAGCGTACGGCGGGGCACCGACGGAGGACTCAGCCGCGGGTGCCGGGCGCGCCCCGCCAGCCGCGGACGGGCAGGTCGAACTTGCGCACCAGCCGATCGGCGAAGGGCCGTCCGTCCAGGCGCACCAGGCGCACGGGGGTCTCCCCGCGCGTCAGCTCCACCCGCGAGCCCGGCGGCAGGTGGTGGGTGCGCCGCCCGTCGCAGTCGAGGACGGCGGGGTGGCCGTCCGGGTCCACCTCGATCGCCACCTCGGACTCCGGCGAGATCACCATCGGCCGCGCGAACAGCGCGTGCGCGTTGCTCGGCACCAGCAGCAACGCCTCCACCTGCGGCCACACCAGCGGGCCGCCGGCCGAGAACGCGTACGCCGTGGACCCGGTGGGCGTGGCGCACAGCACCCCGTCGCAGCCGAACGCCGACACCGGCCGTCCGTCGACCTCCAGCACCACCTCGAGGATCCGCTCGCGGGTGCCCTTCTCCACCGCGGCCTCGTTGAGCGCCCAGGTCCGCGCGATCACGCTGCCGTTGCAGCGGGCGACGACACCGAGCGTCATCCGCTCCTCCACCTCGTAGCGCCCCTCGACGATCGCGTCGATCGCGTCGTCGACGGAGTCCTGCTCGGTCTCGGCGAGGAACCCGACGCGCCCGAGGTTGACCCCGAGCAGCGGCACCCCCACCGGCCGGGCCGTCTCCGCGGCCCGCAGCAGCGTGCCGTCGCCCCCGAGCACCAGCACCACCTCGGCGCCGTCGGCGCAACCCGGTCGACCGTCGACGACGCGCGGCGTGAGCCCGGCGGGCAGGTCCTCGTCCGCGACCTCGGCCCACTCGTCGCCGAGCACCCGCAGCCGCACCCCGGCCGCGGCCAGCCTGCGTGCGACGGCGGCTGCGGTCAGCAGGTTCGGCTTGCGCCCGGAGTGCAGCACCAACAGCACCTCGCGGGGGCTCATATCGGCCCCCGCTCGACGGCGTCGGCGAGTGCCGCGTCGCCGACGTCGTCGCCCGTGCGGGCCAGCAGCAGGAAGAACTCGACGTTGCCGGACGGCCCCGGGAGCGGGCTGGCGACCGCGCCCCGCAGCACCAGCCCGAGGTGCCGCGCGGCGGCCGCGACCTCGGTCAGCGCCGAGAGTCGCAGCGCGGGGTCGCGCACGACCCCGCCGGACCCGAGCCGCGCTCGCCCGACCTCGAACTGGGGCTTCACCATCGGCACCAGCACCCCGTCGGTGCACGCCGCGAGCGCGGGCAGCACCGTGCGCAGCGAGATGAACGACAGGTCGGCGACGGTGAGGGCCACCGTCCCCCCGATGTCCTCGGGCGTCAGCGCCCGGACGTTGGTGCGGTCGTGCACCTGCACCCGCTCGTCGCTGCGCACCCGCCACACGAGTTGCCCGTACCCGACGTCGACGGCCACGACACGCGCGGCACCGCGGTCGAGCAGCACGTCGGTGAACCCGCCGGTCGACGCGCCCGCGTCGAGGCAGCGCAGGCCCTCGACCGGCAGGTCGAACTCGTCCAACGCCCCGATGAGCTTGTGCGAGCCGCGCGACGCCCACTCCCGTTCCGCGGTCTCCCGGACGA
>JAKDLE010001009.1 GCA_030453005.1 Pseudonocardia sp.
GGGGCATGACGTCGACTCTAGGAGAGACGGGAGTGGCGGAGGCGGACGGGAATCGAACCCGCCTGGCCGAGATGCTCGACCACGTCGGTTTTGAAGACCGCGGGGGCCACCAGGCACCCTTACGCCTCCCTGCAGCCGCTCAGGCGGTGACGTCGAGCGCCTCCGGCACGCCGTCGGCCGTGTCGAACAGCGTGAGCAGGCCGGTGGCCTGCAGCGCACGGGTGACGATCCGGGACCCGCACACCAGCCGGAGCCGGTGCCCGCGGAGGTCGGCGTCGTCGCGGGCGGCGACGAGCACCGCCAGGCCGGCCGAACCCAGGAAGGTGACGTCGGTGAGGTCGAGGACCAGCAGCGGGACGACGGCGATCTGCCCGTCGAGCTGTGCCCGCAGCACGGGCGCCGTCAGCGTGTCGATCTCCCCGACCACGTGCACGACCCGGGCGGACTCACCGTGGTCGACGACGTCGAACCGGATGACCTCGCTGATGCTGTCGGGCTCGCCTGTCGTCCCGACGTCGTCAGGGGAATCGCCGCTCATGCGCACCGGCTCCTCGAGGTGATCGCGGATGGGAGGTGCGGACTGTGTTCCCACACCGCTGCCCAACCCTACGACCGGCCCCAGAGGGGCACAACACGGCCCCCCGCCACCGGTTCGACCAGCGCTCGCGTTTGTGAAATGTGACGTGGGGTACATCCCGGCCGTCGGCGCGCCCGCAGTGGGTCGCCGGAGGAGGACACCACCATGCGTCGAACCACCCACGCCGACCTACTGCGCGTTCGCCAGGTGCTGGCGGGCTTGCCGTTCCCCGCCGCCAAGTGGCAGCTGATCATCTACGCCGAGGAGTACGGCGCGGACGCCGCCACGCGCAGCGAGATCTGGGCGCTGCCCGTCGGTACCTACCCGGACATGTCGGCCGTGCTCGCGTCGGTCGGCGTCGCCGCCGCGGCCGTCGACCCGGCCCGTCGGGGCAGGCGGGGGGCGCCCGCGGTGGCGGTCCCCGCGCCTGGAGTCCTCCGCCGCTGACCGCGGCCCGCATCCCGCGCACCCGGTTGGTCCGGGTCGCCCGCGGGCCGAGATCATGCCCGCATGTCGGGTCATTTCTCGGTTCGGGTCGGCGTCCGGAGCTACGAGCTGGACGTCAACGGGCACGTCAACCACGCGATCTACCACCGCTACGGCGAGCACGCCCGCACCGAGCACCTCGCTGCGGCGGGCTGCACGCTCGACCGCCTGGCGCAGCGCGGGGTCGGCCTCGTCCTGCTGGAGACCCGTGTCCGGTTCCTCCGGGAGCTGCGGCACGACGACCAGGTGGACGTCGACTCCCGCATCGGCTTCGGCGAGGGCAAGGCGTTCGAGATGGCCCACACGCTGCGCCGCGCCGACGGGGTGGTGGCCGCGGAGATCACCTGCGTGCTGGGGCTGCTCGACAGTGCGGAACGCAGACTCCTGCCCGACCCGGGAGCCCACCTGCGCGAGCTGGCGACGGAGCCGGGCCTGCTCGGTCTGGCGTGAACAGGGTTCGGGTAACGCCGCGGGGGTGCCGACCGAGCTCCCCCGCCGAGGGGTGGTGCCACCACCCCCGACGAGTGGTGGCGCCACGGTGGA
>JAKDLE010001010.1 GCA_030453005.1 Pseudonocardia sp.
TCCGGATCGCTGCGGCAGTTCGGGATCGGGGCGGTGCACGGAGCTCATCGCGGCTCGTCCGCAGCTGTGGCACGAGGACATCGGCGAACCGGGCTCCGAATGGCGGTAATGCGGTGCCGTCGATGCGCGACATGGTGTTCGAGTCACAACTGAGCCGTCCGATGCGCCACGCTCATCGTCGGTGCCTCACCCACGCCTGATCGAATCGAGTCGCAGATGACCACGATGCTCACCGCTCCTGACCTCGCGTGCACTGTCACTTCCGAGCAGGTCAAGCGCGCGGTGATCCAACTGCGCGAACGGCGCGGGCAGCCCGCCGCGGAGCAGGTGCAGGCGGTGCTGCACGCCCTGGAGCTGACGGTCGTGCCTGCACCCAACATTCCGCGGCAGCGTCACTCCCCCGGCGCGCCTCACTGATCGGAAGCGGCTGCCCTCCAGTTCCTGGATACGGCCACGCCCGGGGCCCGTACGGGTTAGCGTCCCGACGTGCGCGCAGGGGAGTCGAACGGCGAGTCGGGTCGGGCCACCCGGGCCCCGGCCACCCGCGACCAGGTGGACGCCTACCGCTTCGGGCTGCGCAGGCTCGAGGCGGCGCTGGTGCGCGGTGATCCGGTGCCGCTGCACGAGCAGATGCGTGCGCAGCGGCGGGCCGCCATCGCCGGGTCGCTGCTGGGGATGCTCGCGCTCGGCGGCGTCGCGATCTTCGCGCTGGTCGTGCCGAAGCCGGACTGGACGCGGCAGGCCGTCGTGGTCGGGTCGGGGTCCGGGGCGATGTACGTCGTGGCGCACGAGCCGGACCGGCTCGTCCCGGTGGCGAACCTGCCCGCCGGTCGGCTCGTGCTCGCGGCGCTGCGCGCAGGCGGCTCCACCGACGTCGACCCCGCCACCGCGGAGCCCGTGCTGGTCGCCGACGCCGACCTCGACACCGCGCCCCGCACCTCCACGGCCGCCGTGGCGGGGGCCACGGCCGTGCGGCTCGGCGGGGCCGTCATCGCGCCGCGCTGGGCCGTCTGCGACGAGGCCGACGCCGACGGCGGTGACCCGCGGACCACCGTCGTCGGCGGTGCGGAGCCGCCGCCCGAGGGAGGCACCGACGCGGTGCTGCTCGCCGTGCCGGGGGGCGGCACCTGGCTGGTCACCGCCGGGCACCGGCACCGCGTCGACCTCTCCGACCGGCCGCTGCTCGTCACGTTCGGGCTCGCTGGCCGGGCCGCGCGCCCGGCGTCGGCGGCGTTGGTCAACGCGATACCCGAGGGGCCGCCGCTGCGCACTCCGCAGGTGGTGGGCGCGGGGGAGACAGCGCCCGGCGTCGTGCCGGGGAGGATCGGCGACGTACTGGTCAGCCGCTCGGTGGGGGAGCGCGGACCCACGCACTTCGTGGTGCTCGCAGGAGGCGTGCAGGAGGTGCCGCCGATGGTGGCCGAGACGCTGCGCGCCTCGGGGGCGGCCACGCACGAGGTGGACCTCGACGTGCTCGCCGACGCGGTGCCGGTGTCGGTCGTCGACGGCGACGGGCTCGACGTCGAGGGCTGGCCGGAGGCCGCGCCCGCGGTGCGCGAGGTCGCCGACGCGCCCGCCGTGTGCTGGGTGTGGTCGGCCGACGGTG
>JAKDLE010000114.1 GCA_030453005.1 Pseudonocardia sp.
GCGGCCGTCGCGGCCGGGGCCCCGCCGCCCGGGGCCGGGTGCGTGCTGGTCAGCACGGAGATCCCCGGCGACGCCGTGGCGGCGGCGGTGCGCGCCGCGGGCCGGTGCGTGCTCAACCCGGCCCCGGTGATCGACGTCGTCACCGAGCTGCTCGACGCAGGCCCGATCCTCACGCCCAACCGGTCCGAGTGCCTCGACCTCGCCGCCCGCCTCGGCCGGCGGGCCGGCGGTCGGGCCGGTGGTCGGGTGAGCGCCGGGCCGCCGGTGCCGGGCGTCGCGCCGGAGGTGCTCGACGCCGCGCGGCGCCTGGGGGCGTGCACCGGTGCCCCCGTGGTCGTCACGCTCGGCGCGGACGGCGCACTGGTGCTCGACGAGGAGGGTGCGGGCGTGCTGGTCGCGGCCGGGGCGGTGCCCGTCGTGCGCGACACCACCGGCGCGGGCGACACCTTCAACGGGGTGCTCGCCGCCCGGCTGGCCGCGGGCGACCCGCTGGAGACCGCCGTGCGGACGGCGGTCGTCGCCGCGTCGCTGTCGGTGGGTGAGGTCGGGGCCCGGGCGGGCATGCCCACCGCGGCCGCCGTCGCGGCCGCGCGCTGACCCCTCACTCCGAGCGGGTCGGCTCGCTCCCGTCGTCGCCGTCGAGGTCACGGGCGGCCCGCTCGGACGCGGTGCCGTCCCCGCCGCGGTCGGTGTCCGCGCCGGTGTCGGTCGACGGGTCGGCGGCGGTGTACGCGCCCTCGTCGCCGGGGTCGGCGGCGGTGGGGTTGTCGACCCGGCGGGAGACGACGCGGTCGAGATCATCCTGCCCGAGATCCTGCGGAGACGTCATCGGCACGGATACCCGGCCGGGGCGGCCCCCACACCGCGGTAGGGCCTGCCGTGGCCGCCCGTTGCCACCGGGCATCATCGGTGCATGACGAGCATGTGGGCGTCGCCGCTGCGCGACCGCTGGGAGCGGGCCGGCCGCCGCGACCCGCGGCAGGCGCGCTTGTTCACCCTCGCCTCGCTGCGCTGGGTGCTGCGCAACCGCGCCTTCACGCCCTGGTACCTGGTGCGCTACGCCCGGCTGTTGCGGTTCCGGCTGGCGAACCCCCACGTCGTGCTGCGCGGCATGGTGTTCCTGGGCAAGCGGGTGGAGCTGCACGCCCGCCCCGGCTACGGGCGCCTGGAGATCGGGCGGTGGGTGCACATCGGCGACGGCAACTCCCTGCGCTGCCACGAGGGGTCGCTGCGCGTCGGCGACAAGGTGGTCTTCGGCAAGGACAACACCGTCAACTGCTACCTCGACATCGAGATCGGCGCGGCGTCGATCGTCGCGGACTGGGTGTACGTCACCGACTTCGACCACCGCATCGCCGACGTCACGGTCCCGATCAAGGACCAGGGCATCGTCAAGACCCCGGTGCGGATCGGGCCCGACTGCTGGGTCGGTGCGAAGGTCTCGGTGCTGCGCGGCACGCGGGTCGGGCGGGGCTCGGTGCTCGGGGCGCACGCCGTGGTGCGCGGTGACATCCCGGAGTACTCGATCGCCGTCGGCGCCCCCGCCCGTGTCGTGCGCAACCGGCTCGACGACTACGGGGCGGCCGCCGCCGAGGGCGCCGCGCTGGCCGACATCGCCCGCAAGACCGCCGCCGCCGTGCAGCGGCGGGTCGAGGGCGAGGGCTGAACGGCCGTCACCGGCCGAAGACGTTGCCCGTCGGGATCTTGGGGCGGGCGAGGTCCCGCGGCCCGCCGTGCGGTGCCGCGGCGTAGACGGCCGCGGTCGCCGCGGCGATCCGGGCCCAGTCGAACTCCGCGCCGAGCCGCGCACGGGCGGTGCGGGCGCGACGGGCGGCGGCCGCCGGGTCGTCGAGCACCGCACCCACGGCGCGCGCGAGGCTGGCGACGTCGCCGGGCGGGAAGGAGGCCCCGCTCACCCCGTCGACGACGATGTCGCCCAACCCGCCCGCCGCCGAGGCCACCAGTGGGGCCCCGGCCGCGGCGGCCTCCAGCGCCACGATCCCGAACGGCTCGTAGCGGCTGGGCAGCACCACCGCGTCGACGGCGCAGAGCAGCGCGGCGAGATCGGGGTCCGGCAGATGCCCGAGGAACGCGACGCTGCGCCGCACGCGGTGGGTGCGCGCGGCGTCGATGAGCAGGTCCGCCGCGGTGCCGGTGCCCGCCACGAGTAGGCGCGTGCCCGGGTGCGTGCGGCGGATCCGCGGTAGCGCGGCGACGAGGTCCTGGCAGCCCTTCTCGTACTCCAGCCGTCCGAAGTACAGCAGCAGCGGCGCGCCGTCCGGGGCGAACCGCTCCCGTGCCGCGCGCACCCGGGTCCGGGGCACCCGCCAGCCGCGCGGCTCGATGCCGTTGTGCAGCACCGCGATCGGCGTGGGATCGAGGTCGAACAGCTCGGCCACCTCGGTGCGCATCGCCGTCGAGCAGGTGATCACCGTGTCCGCGCGGTGGGCCAGCCACCACTCGGTGGAGTGCACCTGGCGGCTCACCGGCGAGGACAGCCAGCCGTTGAACCGGCCCGCCTCCGTGGCGTGGACCGTGGCGACGAGCGGCGCGTCGAGCACGTCGGCCAGCGCGATCGCGGGGTGCGCCACGAGCCAGTCGTGGGCGTGCACGACGTCGGGGCGCCAGTCACCGAGGCGGGTCAGCGCCGCGCGGACCATCGCGTGGCCCATCGCGAGCGTCCACGCCACCATGTCGCGGGCGAACTCCAGATGGGCCGGGTCCTCGGCGACGCGCAGCACCCGCACGCCGTCGGGGGTGCGCTCGTCGCAGGTGGGGTGGGTCTCGGCGTCGGTGCCCGCGGGATGGCGGGACAGCACGACCACCTCGTGCCCGGCCGCGGCCAGCTCGCGGGCCAGCGCGTGCACGTGCCGCCCCAGGCCGCCGATCACGACCGGGGGGTACTCCCAGGACACCATCAGCACCCGCACGCCCAGCAACCTACTCGCCGGTAGGGGCACCGGGTCGCGGGGAGGGTCAGGTGTTCTCCCACGTCATCAGGTGCGCCTCGTGCGAGAACGTGTAGGTGCCGTCCGCGGAGCGGCATCCGGCGAGGTACTCGGCGAGGGGGCCGTCGGCCTCCATCCGCTCCAGCGAGACGGTGTCGTCGAACGCGCAGCGCTGCAGGAACCCCTCGACGACGCCGCGGTCGGCGGTGCCCGTCGTGTAGCGCAGGGGGGCGACGGTGGGCCGGACACCCGCGGTGCGCAGCGCGTCGGCCACGCCCTCGGCGTCGGTGTAGGGGGTGACGTCGGGGGCGAACGTGGCGCGGTAGGCCTCGTAGAACGCGAGGTAGTGCGAGCGCGAGCAGGCCTGCGCGACGACGCCGAACCCGCCGGGGCGCAGGGCGGCCACCATCCGTGCGACGCCGGCGGCGAGGTCGGCGGGCGGGAGCGCGTACAGGGCGTGCGTGGCCCAGGCCACGTCGTAGGCGCTCTCGATGCGGAAGTCCTGGAGGAACACCTCGTGCTCGCCCTCCCCGACGAACGGGGTGTCGAGCGCGGCGCGCGCCTCGGCGATGCTGAAGCCCGACGGGTCGAGCAGGTCGACGCCCACCCGCGGCCGAGCGGGCAGTCCCTTCGCGAGCAGCGCCGCGGGGAACCGCCCGCTGCCGCACGCCACGTCGAGCAGCCGGATGCGCCCGTCGAGGGTGTGGGCGCGCAGGTCCTTCGCCCAGTCACGGGCGGCGGCGAGCTGCCGGTAGTCCTCGGTGGCGAGCACGTAGAAGGCCTGCATCCCAGCCCGTCCCGCCTCGCTCCAGTGGTGGAGGCTGCGTGAGACGGTGTCGGGGCGGGTCACCGGTCGAGCCAACCACAGCGGGGGCCGCCCGCGTCCCGCGCCCACACACAGGTCCCGGGGCCGGCACCCCCGCCCCGGCCGGCTCGGCCATCGGCGAGGCGACGACGGCCGCCCCGCTGGCACCGGGCGCCGACCCACTCCCGGTCGCGGAGGTCGTCGACGTCCGGGCGACCGCCGAGACCTACACCCCCGCCACCCGCCGGATCACCTACGTCGAGGTCACGCCGAAGGGGGCGACCCGCTCCCCCGTCACGGCGACGGCAGCCACGCGACAGGTCTCGGACACCAACTCCTTCTGGCGCGACAACTCAGCCAGCACGCTGAAGATCGGCGCGCCGACGGTCAAGGCGCACTACACCTCCGCCTACACCTGCCGGGACAACCCCTTCGCGATGTGGGACGAGGCCGCCACCCGCACCGGATGGCCCATGCAGGCCAACGCCAGCCTCGTGCTCAAGCTGCCGGAGTCCGCCTACGCGAGCCAGGGCTGCTCCTGGGGGCTGGGCACGGTCGGCATGAACCCCAACGACTGGGGCTTCGTCTACACCTCGTCCCTGAACTTCTCGGTGCTCGCCCACGAGCTCGGTCACAACATGTCTCTCGGCCACGCCGACGCCCTCCACTGCGACGGGCGCGCAGACGCCGCGCTCTCCTCGACCGGCGTCTGGTCGAACAGCTGCCGGGAGGAGGCCTACGGCGACTACCAGGACGTCATGGGCCCGGACACGACCGGCACCTCGGCGATGCTCTCCAGCCCCCAGGCCCTGGTCACCGGGACACTCCCCACGACGGCCCGGGTCTCCCTCGGAGCGGGCACACGCACCGTCACCCTCGCCCCGATGAGCGGGATGACCGGCGTGCGTGCGGCGGTCGTGACCAACGCCGTGACGAAGGCCAAGTACTACGTCGAGTACCGACCGGCAAGTGGCCGGGATGCCCCCTTCGCCCAGGTCCAGGCTCCGGGGGTGAAGGTGCTGCGCTACAACCCCGACCAGCAGTCGAGCGTCCTGCTCGACCCCACCCCGTCCGGTTTCCGTGACGACAACCCGGTGCTCACGGCGGGCCGGACCCTGACGAGCTACGACGGACGGATCACGATCACCGTCGTGTCCACGGGCACCACCGGCGCCGTCGTGAAGGTGCAGAACAACGCGACCCTGCGCCTCTTCACCACCAAGACCATCCCGAAGATCACCGGCACGAGGGGCGTCGGCAAGAAGCTCACCACCTCGAACGGCACGTGGTCGCCCACGCCGTCCTCCTACGCCTACCGGTGGTACCGCAACGACCGCGCGATCACGGGTGCCACCAGGCGCACCTACACGCCGACGAGGTCGGACGCGGGCCGCTACCTGAAGGTCAAGGTCACGGCCAAGCGCGCCGGCTACACGAGCAAGGCCGCAACCTCCAGGCGTGTCGGAATCCCGATGTACGCGACGACCCGCCCGTACATCTCGGGCACGCCCAAGGCGGGGCGGATCCTGACCGCCAGGCTCGGTGTGTGGACGCCCACGGCCACCAGCTCCAGCTACCGGTGGTACCGCAACGGTGTCCCGATCACGGGCGCGACCACGAAGACGTACACGGTCAAGCGCACCGACCGGGGGAAGAGGATCAAGGCCAAGGTCACCGCCCGCCGCACCGGCTACGTCTCCGGGTCGGCGATCACCTACAGCAGGCTGATCAGGTACTGACACCTACGATGCGGACATGATCCGACCGGGACTGGCGCGAGTCGTCGGGGCCTCGATGGAGCCGACGCTGCACGAGGGCGACCTCCTGCTCGTGCTCTGGGGCGCTGGTGCGCACGTGGGGTCACTGGCGATCGTGCAGCTCCCCCGGGACGAGCACGGAGCGCCGCGGCCGGTGTCGGTCAAGCGCGTGACGGGCGTCGATCCTGCGGACCCCCGGCGATGGTGGGTCGCGCGGGACAACCCGAGCGTCGGGGTGGACTCGTGGCTCGTCGGATCGCTGCCGCCCGAGGCGGTGCTCGCCAGAGTGCTACTGCGAATACCTTGCAGGAGAGCCCCCTTCACGTGACCTGTCGCCCTCATCCGAGTAGGTTGAGAACCAGCGTCGCCCGCATGACGGGCGGCAGCAACCGACCACGAGAGGAAGGCACCCCAATGCGTCTTCGCGACATCTTCCAGATCACCGAGGTCAGCGCCCACTGCGACCTCCCCTGCGGCGTCTACGACCCCGCCCAGGCTCGCATCGAGGCCGAGTCGGTCAAGATGATCATCCAGAAGGCCAACGACAGCGACGACCCGGACTTCCGCGCGCGTGCGATCGTCATCAAGGAGGAGCGCTCCGAGCTCGTCAAGCACCACCTGTGGGTGCTGTGGACGGACTACTTCAAGCCGCCGCACTTCGAGAAGTACCCGCAGCTGCACGTGCTGGTCAACGAGGCCACCAAGCTCGCGGGTGCCTCCGGCACCAAGGGCAGCTTCGACGTGGCCAAGGCCGACGAGCTGCTCGAGAAGATCGCCGAGATCGACAAGATCTTCTGGGAGACCAAGCAGGGCTGACCTGCTCGTTCCCGACCGTCGGGGGCCCACTGCACACGGTGCGGTGGGCCCCCTTCGTCGTGGTCGGTCAGATCACCAACGCACCCTCGTCGACGAAGACCTGCTCGAGTGCTGCGACGACGTCCGGGTCGTACTCGTAACCCAACCCGAGGTGCAGACGCTCCAGGGCCACCTGACGGGCCCGCGGCGACCGCGCGCCCTCGGTGATGTCGTCCCAGGCGTTGGCGACGCGCACGATGCGCGACTCGAGCGGGATGTGCTCGCCGAACTCGCGGGACTGGCGGAAGGGGGTGCGCACCTGGTCCAGCAGCGGCAGGAGCTCGTCGAACATCGGCGCGCTCCCGACGATCCGGACCGTGGTCCCGGCGATCTGGCCCTGCACCTGGGAGGAGGCGTTGATCGTCCTGCCTCCGGGCAGCGGCTCCGGCAGACCGAGGTGCCCGACGTCGTGCAGCAGCGCGGTGCGCTCGATGCGGTGGCACATCTCCGGGTCGACATCCAACACACTCGCGATCCGCACCGCGACGTCGGCCACCCGGCGACCGTGCCCGGTACGGGAGAAGCCGCTCACCTCCGGCAGCCGCGACATCGCAGCGATCGACTCCTCGAGGTCGCGTCGACTGTCCTGCACCCACTGGACCGCGAGGTACATCATCAGCACCGGCAGGAGCAGGAGCGGGATGGCCACCCAGTCGAGGACGGGCCGCGCCACCGCGATCAGCGGACCGGCGGATGCCGTGGCGGCCGCGACACCGGCCAGCGGACGGATCTCGTCGGTCACCATCCCCATGAGCGTGCCGCCCTCGTCGAGCCAGATGACGGCCTTCTCGAGGATGGTCTCGAGGAGACCGCCCACGGACGCCACCGCTAGCAGGGCGAAGGCCGCGAACCCCTGCCGAGTACTGTCCGCGAAGGCCCACTCGATCAACGTGGTACCACCGATGCTGACGTCCCGCGCGAGGATGGCAGTCAGACCCATCCCGAGGAACCGGGCACCGAGGGAGCCCTCGACCACCGGCCTTCCCCGCAGGTGGCGGATCAGCCCGCCCACGAGCATGCTCAGCCAGACGATGACCAGGACCGACGCGGCGCTGGGAGCCTCGCCGCCGAACGAGAGTGGCGCGAGGATCAGACCGAGCGCCGGCGCCGTCGTCAGCGGCGCCAGGACCCGCTGGGCCAGCCGGATCGGCAGCTGCTCCCCGATGATGATCGCGGCGATCGCGACGAGGACGAAGGGGGTGAGCGCCGACCCGTCGATTTCACCACGGATCGCCGCGATGGAACCGACGAGGATGGTGAAGGTGAAGAGGATGAGCCCGGGTGGCAGGTGCTTGAATCTCATGGCTCCGCCACCATCGGGAGCCGGCCCCGCCCGTGGGCCCGCCGCAGGGCATTGACGCACACCTCGTCGAGGGACGTGCCCACTCGGCCCTCGCACGCCCGGACGGCCTCCTC
>JAKDLE010000115.1 GCA_030453005.1 Pseudonocardia sp.
GATGACGACCGTCAGATGCCCCGCTTCCGGGTCAACCGGAATGTCATGACCGACCCCGCGGTCTTCGCCCAGGAGCAGGAGAGGATCTTCGAGGCGCGCTGGTTCGCGGCCGTCCGCTCCTCCGACGTCGGCAAGCCCGGCGCGTACCGCACGGTGGACGTCGGCCGGGAGAGCGTCGTCGTCGTCCGCGGGCGCGACGGCGCCCTGCGCGCGTTCCTCAACGTCTGCCGCCACCGCGGCGCCCGGCTGTGCATGGAGTCCGCGGGGGAGACCGCCCGCAACCTCCAGTGCGGCTACCACGCCTGGACCTACGGCCTCGACGGGCGGCTCGTCGCCGCCCCCAACCTCGCCGGCATGGCCGACGTCGACCGCACCGCCTTCGGGCTGGTGCCGGTGGCGCTGCGCGAGTGGCTCGGGTACGCGTGGGTGTGCCTGGCCGACGAGCCGCCCTCGTTCGACGACACCGTGGTCGGCGTGGTCGCCGCGCGGTTGGGCGGCACGGAGGTCGTCGAGGGCTGGGACATCGCGGGGCTCGAGGTCGGCCGCCGGATCACCTACGAGGTGGCGGCCAACTGGAAGCTCGTCATCGAGAACTTCATGGAGTGCTACCACTGCGCGACGATCCACCCCGAGCTCACCGAGGTGCTGCCGGAGTTCGCCGACGGATTCGCGGCGCAGTTCTACGTCGGGCACGGGGCGGCGTTCGCCGAGGACGCGCACGGGTTCACCGTCGACGGCGGGGAGGGCGTCGGCCGCCTCCCCGGCGTGACCGAGGGCCACGACCGCCGGTACTACGCGGTCACCGTCAACCCGCAGGTGTTCCTCAACCTGGTGCCTGACCACGTGATCCTCCACCGGATGTACCCGGTGTCGGCGGAGCGCACCGTCGTCGAGTGCGACTGGCTCTACGCGCGCGACCTCATCGAGAGCGGCGCCGACCTGTCACGTTCGGTGGAGCTGTTCCACCGCGTGAACCAGCAGGACTTCGACGCGTGCGAGCGCTGCCAGCTCGCGGCGTCGTCGCGGGCCTACGCCGCGGGCGGGGTCCTGGTCCCCAGCGAGCACCACATCGGCGAGTTCCACCGGTGGGTGCTCGACCAGCTCGCCTGAGGCACGCCGCGGGGTCGGTCGCACGGCTGGCCCTGCCGCGGCGGGCCTCCGCTAACCTCACCGTGCCGGGGCGGTAGCTCAGCTGGTCAGAGCAGCGGACTCATAACCCGTCAGGTCGTGGGTTCGAACCCCACCCGCCCCACCACTCTCACCAGCGGAAATGCTCTGGTGCGTATAGTTCGAGGCCCGGTCATGACGCGAAACGTGACGCAAGCCGGTAGTACTCTCGCGTCATGCCCCGGTCCCGACCCGGCCGCCAGCGCTCGCGCGGCACGATCGACGAGCTGCCCAGCGGTGCCCTACGCGTGCGTGTCTACGCCGGCACGGACCCCGTCACCGGCCGCCGACGCGATCTCGTCGAGCTGATCCCTGCAGGCCCGAAGGCGGGCCGGCTGGCCGAGGCGGCGCGGACGCGGTTGCTCAACCAGGTCGACGAACAGCGCCAGCCGCGCACGAACGCGACGGTGAACCAGCTGCTCGACCAGCACTTCGAGCTGAGCACCTGGGAGCGGAGCACGCGCGAGACGTAGGCCGGCTACGCGACCAAGCACATCCGGCCGCTGCTGGGCGGCGTCTAGGTCGGCGCCCTCAACGCACGCACATTCGACTCGTTCCACGCCGAGCTGCGCCGTTGCCGCGACCACTGCGGCAGTGCGCGCTACGTCGACCATCGGACGCCGTACGACCACGAGTGCGACGAACGCTGCCGGACGCACAAGTGCAAGTCGCTCGGCGCGGCGACGATCCGCCAGATCCACTTCATCCTCAGCGGCGCATTGAAGCGCGCGGTCCGGTGGGGCTGGATCTCGTCGAACCCGATCGTGTTCGCCGAGACCCCGCCGGCGCCGAAGGCCAAGCCGCGGCCGCCGTCGCCCGAGGAGGCCGCACGAATCCTGACCGAGGCGTGGGCCGATCCGGAGTGGGGCACGCTCGTGTGGCTCGCGATCGTGACCGGCGTGCGGCGGGGCGAACTGTGCGCGCTCCGATGGGTTGACGTCGACCTGTCAACCGGCGTGATCTCCGTATCGCGCAGCATCGGCCAGCGCAACCGGGACACGTGGGAGAAGGACACCAAGGACCACCAGCACCGCCGCATCGCCGTCGACGAGGAGACGGTCGGCATCCTCGCCGAGAACCGTCAGCGCCTGGAGGACCGCTGCGCCGCACTCGGCGAGCCCACTCCTGCCGACGCCTTCGTGTTCTCGCTCGCACCGGACAACTCCAGCTACATGCGGCCGAACTCGGTGAGCGAGCGCTACAGCGACCTTGCCGATCGGCTTGGCATCGCCACCGGGGATCAAGTCGCTCGCCGTATCGCACGGGGTCGCTGTCGGGACCGCTCATCGGGCCGTCAACACGCTCGTCGAGTCCGGTCAGGTCGAGGTGGTCGCCGGACGCGGAATCCGTGTCAGCCGAGCGATCCAGGGAGACAGCTGATGAACCCGTCGCCGACGGTGTACGGCCCAGCGAACGCGGTCCTCACCAGGAACGTCCCGGCCGCGGTGACTGACACACACGCCCACCCCGGGGGCTTGAGGATCGGGGCGGGCTCGTCCGCCACCTCACCATGATAAGGCCTTGTCCAGGTCGGCCCACAGGTCCTCGACGTCCTCGATCCCGACCGAGAGTCGCAACAACTGCTCGCTGATCCCGGCCTTCTCGCGTGCCTCCGGGTCCATGATGTGGTGACTCAGTGAACCCGGGTGCTGGATCAGGCTGTCCACGCTCCCGAGGCTGACCGCCGGGGTGAACACCCGAACGGCGGCGATCACGTCGGCCGGTTCGCCGGTGATCTCGATCGAGACGACCGCACCGCCCCCGGCCATGTGGTGGGCCGGGCGTGGCCCGGAAAGCCCGGGGTAATAGACGCGGGTCACCGCAGGGTGCTGGGCCAGGCGGGAGGCGAGATCGGCGGCGTTCTGCGATGCCGCGCGCATCCGCATGGGCAGCGTGGACAGGCCGCGCAGCAGCAGGTAGCCGGCCAGCGGATGCAGCACCGCGCCGGTCGCGAACCGAAGCTGCCGCAGAGGTCGGGCGCGCTCCTCGGAGCAGGCGATGACGCCGCCCATTGCGTCGCCATGTCCGCCCAGGTACTTGGTCGCGCTGTGCAGCACGTACGTCGCGCCCAGTTCCAAGGGCCGCTGGAGGACCGGGGTGGCGAACGTGTTGTCCACTAGGACGGGTACCTCAGGAACCGACGCCGTGAGCGCTGGTATGTCGATCTCGTCGAGGGTGGGGTTGCCCGGTGACTCGATGATGACCAGCCCGGTCTGGTCCGTCAGCGCATCGGCGACGCCGTCGGCCGTCGCCCACGTGATCGAGGTTCCGAGCAGCCCGGAGTCGAGGAGGTGGTCGTTCGTTCCGTAGAGCGGCCGGACAGCGACGACGTGAGGTCGGCCCGCCGTGACCGCGGCCAGCAGACACGCCGACAGGGCGGCCATCCCGCTAGCGAACGCGACTCCGGCACCAGCGCCCTCCAGATCCGCGAGCGCCTCCTCGAACCGGGCCACCGTGGGATTGCCGACACGGGCGTAGACCGGCAGCCCACCGTCGCCAGCCCCGGTGCCGAGCACGTCGAGTCGTGCCGCCTCGGACCGCGAGTCCCGAGACGGGTACGTCGTCGACAGGTCGATCGGGACGGCGTGCACGCCCAAGTCGACCAGGTCGTCACGGCCAGCGTGCACAGCGCGAGTGTCGAAGGAGTGCGACGTCATGGCGACATCCTGGCCCACGATCCGGCCCGAGTGCCGTTCAACCGCATACCCTTCGGACTATGAGACAACCAGTCGCCCTTGATTCGGTCGATCGCGAGCTCATCCAGCATCTACAGAACGATGCACGGATCTCGAACAAGGCGCTCGCCACCCGAGTCGGAGTCGCGCCGTCGACCTGCCTGGAACGCACCAACCGACTGCTACGTCTCGGCGTCGTGACTGGCTTCCACGCCCGCGTCTCGCCCAAGGCCGTCGGCCGCGGAGTCCAGGCGTTCCTTGCTGTGCAGTTCCTCGCCCATGCCCGCCCCCTGGTCGACCCGTTCGTCGACTGGGCCCGCGCCCTACCCGAGACGATCGACCTCTACTTCGTCACCGGCGGCGACGACTTCCTCGTCCACATCGCGTGCGTCGATACCGACGACCTGCAACGGCTCGTCCTCGACTTCACCGCCCGACGCGAGGTCGGCCGCCTCCAGACACACCTGATCTTTGCCACCTGGCCGGGCGGCCCTGTCCAGCCAGCCTGAACACGAGGTGATTCCAGTAGGACAACCGAACGGAAGCGGTAATGGCGAAGCAGGTAGGGGGACTGGTGGTTCCATCGGGGCGGTTCCGCGAACTGTTTGATGCTGGTAGGGACCCTGCTGGCGAATTCGGTCAGACCTCGCCCGCGAGCGCAGTAGGGCGTCTTGATCGCCGGACGTGGTGCCTGCCAGAGTCCGGGCCACGGAGAACTGACCAGCAGGGTCTGGGCACCGCGGTGACCGCCACGACCCGCGTGCCGCCGGTGAGCAGGTCGTCGAACTGCCACGCCGGCAGCTCGCAGCTTTCGATGTCGATCTCGGCCCAACGCACCGACACCCCGCGCCGCCGCGCCACCCACGTCCACGGCGCCACGTTGGCGGTGTCGTCGAGGCGGGACACCACGATCTCGTCGCCCTCGTTCCAGGTGTCGCCGACGGCGTCGGCGAGGCGGCACAGCAGGGCCCGGGGCCGGGGCCGACGACGCCGCAGCGCGGGTCGGCGTCGACCAGGTCGGCGACCGCCCGGCGCGCCTCGTGCTCCAGCTCCAGGCTCCACCGCGAGGCCGGGTACGGGCCGCCGGGCGTGGCGAGGGTCCTGCGAAACGCCGAGGACACCGCGGACACGACGTTCTCCGGCACCTGCACCCATCCTTCGCCGAGCGCGGGGAACAGACCGCGTACCCGAGCGACGTCGTAGGCCGCCCGGATACGGTAGCGAGGGCACCTAATCGATCAGTCACTCAGCGAGCACGGAGCGTGGTTTCATGACTCAGCCCGAGAACGGCGCCGAGCAGCAGGTCATGGTCATCGGCCCCGACGGGCAGCCGGTGGGGATGGCCCAGGTCGCCCACGACGACGAGAGCGGCGGGATCGGCGGCATGGTCGAGCAGCCTGCCAAGGTCATGCGCATCGGCACGATGATCAAGCAGCTCTTGGAGGAGGTGCGCGCGGCCCCGCTGGACGAGGCCTCCCGCGTCCGGCTCCGCGAGATCCACGAGAACTCGATCAAGGAGCTGGAGGACGGCCTCGCGCCCGAACTGCGCGAGGAGCTCGACCGGCTGTCGCTGCCCTTCACCGACGACAGCGTCCCGTCGGAGGCCGAGCTGCGGATCGCGCAGGCCCAGCTCGTCGGCTGGCTGGAGGGGCTCTTCCACGGGATCCAGACGGCGCTGTTCGCCCAGCAGATGGCCGCCCGCGCCCAGCTGGAGCAGATGCGCCGCGGCCTGCCGCCCGGCGCCACCCCGCCGCCTGGCGCCGAGGGCGGTGGCCTCGGCCGCGGGACCGGGCAGTACCTCTGAGTTGGACTTCGCGTTCTACGGGATCGTGGCCGGCATGCTCGCCGGTGCGGAGCTGAGCGAACGGCACTTTCGCCCAGCGTGCTTGGGTGAAAGTGCCGTTAGCTCGGCGTGGGGGGCGAACGGCGCCCGACGCGGGCCGCGTCATCGAACGGTCGGGGGTCGCCGGTAGGCTCGCTGCGTGGCGCAACCGGTGACCGCCGGCGACGAGCGGGCGGAGGACGAGATGGCGCGTCCCCGCACGGCCGAGGCCGGTCCGCGGAGCTGGTCGCGGGCCTTCGCCGACATCGGCCAGGGCTGGCGGCAACGGCCGTTGTGGGGCTACCTCGGCTGGCAGGACATCAAGCAGCGCTACCGGCGCTCGGTGCTCGGGCCGCTGTGGATCAGCATCACGATGGCCGTGGTCGCCACGGCCATGGGCATCCTCTACGGCACCCTGTTCCACGAGCCGGTGCCCACGTTCCTGCCCTACGTCGCCACCGGTCTGCTGATCTGGTACTTCATCAACGGCTGCATCCTGGAGGGCTCCGAGGTCTTCATCGCCAACGAGGGCCTCATCCGGTTCCTCCCGGCCCCGTTGACGCTGCACGTGTACCGGCTGATCTGGCGCCAGACGCTGTTCTTCCTGCACAACCTCGTGGTGTGGGGCGCCTTGATGATCATCTTCCCGCGGCCGCTGGGCTGGCAGGTGCTGCTGGCGATCCCGGCGTTCGCCCTGCTGGTGGTCAACGGCGCGTGGATCGCGGTGCTCGCGGGCATCATCGCCACCCGCTTCCGCGACATCCCGCCGATCATCGCCAGCCTCGCGCAGCTGCTGTTCTTCATGACGCCGATCGTGTGGTCCTACGAACGGCTACGCGGGCTCCCGCTCGCGGCCTACATCGAGCTGAACCCGGTGTTGCACTTCGTCGAGATCCTGCGTCAGCCGCTGCTGGGCGCTCCGCTCATCGGGCGGCACTGGATCGTCGTGGGCGCCATCACCGTGGCGGGCTGCCTCGCGGCGCTGGTCTGCCTGCGCAACTACCGCTCCCGCGTCGCGTACTGGGTCTGAGGAACATCACGGCATGGTCAGCATCGACATCTCCGACGCCGCCGTCGACTTCCCCGTCTTCGACGCCAAGACCCGGTCGCTGAAGAAGGCCGTGCTCGGCAAGGCGGGCGGGCGCATCGGCACCGACAGCAAGGTGCCGATCATCGAGGCGCTGCGCGACATCACCCTGTCCCTGCGCCAGGGCGACCGCGTAGCGCTGGTGGGACACAACGGAGCGGGCAAGTCCACGCTGCTGCGGCTGATGTCGGGCATCTACGAGCCCACCCGGGGGCGCGCGTCCGTCGTCGGCAGGGTGGCGCCGGTGTTCGATCTGGCCGTCGGCATGGACCCGGAGATCTCCGGGCTGGAGAACATCCTGATCCGCGGCCTGTTCCTCGGTATGACGCGCAAACAGATGGACGCCCGCGTCGACGACATCGCCGCGTTCACCGAGCTGGGCGACTACCTCGACATGCCGCTGCGCACCTACTCCACCGGCATGCGGGTGCGCCTCGCGCTCGGCGTCGTCACCAGCGTCGACCCGGAGATCCTGCTGCTCGACGAAGGCATCGGCGCGGTCGACGCGGAGTTCCTGGCCAAGGCCCGCGACCGCCTCAAGGAACTGGTGGAGCGCTCGGGGATCCTGGTGTTCGCCTCCCACTCCGACGAGTTCCTCGCCGACCTGTGCAGCACCGCCATCTGGATGGAACACGGCACCATCCGGGAGCACGGCCCGCTGCGCGACGTGCTGCAGCACTACAAGGGCCGTGACGTCCTCGCGGAGACCGAAGCCCGGTGAGTGCGGTCGACGCACCGCTTCCCCCCGACTCCGTCGTCGCCGTCGTCGTCACCCGCCACCGCACGGCCCTGCTCGCCGACGCCCTCGCGGTGCTCGCCGCACAGACCCGTCGCGTCGACCACCTGCTCGTCATCGACAACGGGCCCGACCAGCCCGCGCGCGACGTCATGGCGGGCTGCGGGATCCCGGCCACCTGGCTGCCGTCGTGGAACAACCTCGGCGGCGCGGGCGGATTCAGCCGCCGCCGGGTGGGCGCGCCGGCGGGGGGGGCCGGCGGGGGGGGGGGGGGC
>JAKDLE010001011.1 GCA_030453005.1 Pseudonocardia sp.
CACAAAGTCGCGGCCCACCGGTCGGGACGGCCGTGCACCGCGCGGCTCAGCGGCCCAGAGCGGTCCGCAGACGCCCTTCGTCCACGCGCCAGTAGTCGTGCTGGCGCCCGTCGACGAAGGTCACCGGGATCTCCTCCGTGTACCGGACGAACGCCGGGTCGGAGTCCAGGAAGACCTCCTCGAAGGAGTCCCCGGTCTCCGCGACGACCCGCTCGATGACCGAGCGGGCCTGGTCGCACAGGTGGCAGCCGGGTTTGCCGATCATCACCACACGGGACGAAGGGAGGGGCACGGCTGCTCCTAGAAGAAGACCGAGCGGCGGGTCACCAGGACGGAGTAGAGCGTCTGCTGGATCGTCTCGCGCACCTGGTCGGTCAGCTCGAAGACGAGCATCGGGTCGTCCGCCGCCGCCGCTCCCAGGGAGGCGGTGTCGACGGGCTCGCCGAACTCGATGATCCACTTGCTCGGCAACGGGATCAGACCCAGCGGACCGAGCAGCGGGAAGAACGGCGTGATCGGCGCGTACGGCGCACCGACGAGACGTGCCACCGTCTTCATGTTGCCGATCATCGGGTAGACCTCCTCGGCACCGACGACCGAGCACGGGATGATCGGCACCTCGGAGCGGATCGCCGCGGAGACGAACCCGCCCCGGCCGAAGCGCTGCAGCTTGTACCGCTCGCGGAACGGCTTGCCGACGCCCTTGAAGCCCTCCGGCCAGACGCCGACGAGCTCGCCGCCACGCAGCAGCCGCTCGGCGTCGGCGTTGGATGCCAGGGTGGCGCCGGTCTTGCGGGCGACGTCCCCGACGACGGGCAGCTGGAAGACCAGGTCGGCCCCGAGCATCCGCAGGGAGCGCTTCTTCGGGTGGGCGTCGTGGATCGCCAGCTGGGTGATGATCGAGTCGATCGCGATCGTGCCCGAGTGGTTCGAGACGAGGAGCGCTCCTCCGTCGTCCGGGATGTTCTCGATGCCGCGCACCTCGACGCGGAACCACTTGTCCTTCAGCAGTCGCAGGACCGGGAAGATGGTGTGGATCGAGAAGTCCTCGTCGTACCCGAAGTCGTCGACGTCGTAGTCACCGCGCACCCGACGCTGCAGGAACTCGATCGTGTCGGCGAAGCGACGCTCCCAGTCCTCGCCCGCAGCCGCGCCGGCGGCCTGGCCCAGGGTCCGCGAGGTCAGCTGGCCCGCCGACAGCAGCACCGAGAGCAGCTCGGCCAGACCCGGGACGACGGCCTGGCCGGAGTCCGGTGTCCCGCTCGAACCCTCGGGCACTGCGGTGGGCCCGGGCGGTGCCGCCGGCCGGGGCCGGCCGGCAGTCGAGGTCGAGCGCCGTGCCGGGGCCTTGCGGCGGCCCGTGGAGCGGGGCGTCGAGGCGCGCTGGGCCGCGGGCGGGGAGCCGTCGGCTCCCTTGACGACGCGCAGCGTCGGCGTGCGGGCGGTCGCGGTCGACGAGGAGTCGCTGATCAACGGCGTGCTGCGCCGACGGGCGCGCTCGCCTCCTGCCCGGTCGGCGGCGGCGGCCACGGCGCTGGGCCGCTGCGTCGCCTTCTTCGCCGCGGACGTGCTGGTCGCCTTCGTACCGGCCGCCTTCTT
>JAKDLE010001012.1 GCA_030453005.1 Pseudonocardia sp.
GCCGCGCGGAGCTCCTCGAGCGCGGGGTGGCCCTCCAGGTGCGCGGCGACCGCCTCGAGGGGTTCGCGGGCGTAGAGCACCACGGCGTGGCTGCCGGGGAAGAGGTGTCCTGCCGCCTCGACGGCGGCTCGGGCGTCGGGGGAGCCGTCGTAGGCGATGAGGACGGGACGGATGCTGTGCATGATCGTTTTCTCCTTCGTTGGGGCCGCGTCACGCGGCGGTCTGTGAGGGCTGCGACGGTTCGGCGGCGGGTGTGCGGGTGCTACGCAGGGTGATCGCGGCGATGACCGCTCCGGCGGCGGCGATCACGGCGGCGCCGGTGAAGGCGGCCGAGTAGCCGCCGGTCAGGGCGGGGAGGTCGCCGAGGGCGTCGGCGCCCAGGCTGGTTGCCAGCGCGGTGATCGCGGCGAGCCCGAGCGCGGACCCGACCTGGTAGCTGGTGTTGACGATTCCCGAGGCGAGGCCGCCCTCCTCGGGTCGGGCCGCGGACAGCGCGGTGCCCAGGGTGGGGATGAACGCCATCGACATGCCCAGCGCGGCGACGATCGAGGCGGGCAGGACGTCGACTCCGAAGTTGCCGTCCGGGCGGATGAACGCCAGCCAGCCCATGCCGAGCGCGAGCACGCCCAGCCCGGTGACGGTCATGGTCTTCGGCCCGAACCGCGCGATGAGCCGCGGGGCCAGTGCGATCATGCCGATCATGATCACGACCGTCATCGGCAGCAGCGCCGCGCCGCTGGGGAACGCGGTGTAGCCCAGCACCTGCTGCAGGTACAGGTTGAGGAAGAACCACATCGGGATCCAGGCCGCACCCAGCAGCAGCTGCGCGACGTTGGCCGCGGCCAGGTTCGGCGCGCGGAGGATGCCCAGGCGCATCAGCGGCTCGCGGCGGCGGGCCTGGGTGGCGACGAAGGTGCCGAGCAGCAGCACCGCGCCACCCAGCGCCAGCAGCGTCGGGGTGGAGAGCCAGCCGGTCTCGGGTGCGGCCACGATGCCGTAGACGGCGAGCGCCGACGACGTCGACCGAGCCGCGGCGCCTGCCACCGGCCGGCATGAGCGCCGGGACGGCCGCCATGATGACTAGCGCGATCGGGACGTTGAGGTAGAACACCCACGGCCAGCTCAGGTACTCGGTGATGACGCCGCCGAGGAACACCCCAGCCGTGCCGCCCGCGGGTGCGGCCGCACCGTAGAGGGCCAGGGCCTTGGTCAGCTCCTTGGGCTCGGAGCCGAACAGCATCATCAGCAGGGTCAGCGCGGCCGGGGCGATGAGCGCAGCGCCTGCGCCCTGCACGGCGCGCCCGGTGAGCTCCCACCCGGCGGTACCGGCGGCGCCGGCGATCACCGAGCCGACGAGCAGGACCGCCCAGCCGGTGCTGAACACCCGGCGCGCCCCGAACAGGTCCGACAGCTTCCCGCCCAGCAGCAGCAGGCCACCGAACGCGACGACGTAGGCGTTGAACACCCAGGACAGGCCCTCGGGGGAGAATCCGAGGTCGGTCTGCATCTTCGGCAGCGCGACCCCGATGATCGAGGTGTCCATGATGACCACGAACTGGGCCGCGGCGATCACCGCGAGCCCCCACCGTCGCCGG
>JAKDLE010001013.1 GCA_030453005.1 Pseudonocardia sp.
ACCCGAACCTGCCGCCCGCCGCCTGCGCCGAGCTCGGCGCGCAGCTGTCCGCGGAGCCGGTCGGGCTGCTCGTCGTCGGTGACGGTGCGGCCACCCACCCCGCGAAGGCGCCCGGTCACCTCGACGAGCGCGCCGGGCCGTTCGACGACGCCGTGTCCGACGCGCTGCGCACCGCCGACCCGGCCGCGCTGGCGGCCCTCGACCCGTCGGTGGCGGCGCAGCTGTGGGCCGCGGGCCGCGCTCCCTGGCAGGTGCTCGCGGGCGCGGCGGCCTGCACCGAGTGGGCGGGGGATCTGCTGTACTCCGCGGCACCGTTCGGCGTCGGCTACCACGTGGCGCTCTGGACCCCGACCCGATGACACGACCGCCGCTGGTCGTGGTCGTCGGCCCGACGGCGGCAGGCAAGTCCGCCCTCGCGCTCGACCTCGCGGTCCGGCTCCACGGCGAGATCGTCAACGCCGACGCGATGGCCCTCTACCGCGGCCTCGACATCGGCACCGCGAAGCCGACCGAGGCTGAACGGTCGGTCGTGCCGCACCACCTCCTCGACGTCCTCGACGTGACCGAGACGGCGTCGGTCGCCGCCTACCAGCGCGACGCCCGTGCCGTGATCGAGCGGCTGCGGGCGATCGGCCGCACCGCGGTGCTGGTCGGCGGCTCCGGGCTCTACGTGCAGGCGGTGATCGACGAACTGGAGTTCCCGGGCACCGACGCGGCCCTGCGCGGCGAGCTGGAGGCCGAGCTGGCCGAGCGCGGACCGGCGGCGCTGCACGCCCGGCTCGCCACACTCGACCCGGCCGCGGCCGCGGCGGTGCTGCCCAGCAACGGGCGCCGGATCGTGCGCGCGCTGGAGGTGATCGCGCTGACCGGCAGGCCGTTCCCGGCCCGGTTCCCCGTGGGTGCGCGGCCCCGCTACGGCGCGGTACTGCTCGGCGTGGACCGTGCGGACGATGAGCTCGACGCCCGGGTGGCCCGGCGGGTCGCCCGGATGTTCGCCGCCGGGCTCGTGCAGGAGACCCGCTCCCTGCTGCCCGCCGGCCTGCGTGACGGCCGCACCGCGTCGCGTGCGCTGGGCTACCAGCAGGTGCTCGCCGCGATCGAGGGCGACGACGACGCCCTACTCACCGCCGCGGCGGCCGACACGGTGCGCGCCACCCGCCGCTTCGTGCGTCGTCAACGGTCCTGGTTCCGCCGCGACGTCCGGGTGCACCGGCTCGACGCGAGCGAACCCGACCTGCCCGGCCGCGCCTGGTCCGTCCTGCGGGAGTGGGGCGCTCTAAACTCGTGACGTGCAGTTCAGCAAGGGACACGGAACCGAGAACGACTTCGTGCTGCTCCCCGACCCCGACGGTGCCCTGGACCTGACGGCCGCTCGGGTCACCGCGCTGTGCGACCGGCGCCGCGGGCTGGGCGCCGACGGCGTGCTGCGGGTGGTGCGCTGGGCCGCACTCGCGGACGGCCCCGCCCCCGAGCCTGGTGTCGAGTGGTTCATGGACTACCGCAACGCCGACGGCAGCGTCGCGGAGATGTGCGGCAACGGGGTGCGGGTCTACGCGCGCTACCTCGCCCATCGCGGCTGGCTGGGCTCCGGCGAG
>JAKDLE010001014.1 GCA_030453005.1 Pseudonocardia sp.
ACCCCCTCGACCAGTCCCTGCCGCCGTTGCCGCAGCGCCTGGGCGTCCTCGCTCGCCATCCACACCCGATGCGCCTCGCGCACCGCCGCCTCCGGGCTGCGCACGATCACCCGTCCCCGTTTGGTCGTCGGGCAGCACGCCGCCTTCGCCGGGCACATCCGGCAGGCGGTGTCGGGCGCGCCGTATCGCGCGTCCTTGGCCAGGTCCGGCGTGCCCCAGCGCTTGAGGACCGTCCCCTCCGGACAGGTCAGCGTATCGGTGCCGGGATCGTGGACGAAGGCGTGCGGCCCGTAGGGATCGGCGCTGCGCGTCTGGCGCGGCTCGGGGATCACCACCGGCTGGTCGCGGGCGGCACACGCCGCCCGGTCGGTCCCGCCGTAGTACCCGGCATCGGCCACCGTCACCGCCGCCGCCCGGCCGGTCAGCGCGGTCGCGGCATCGATCAGGTCCGGCAGCACGTCGTGGTCGTCGGCGCGGGTGCGCACCGCGATCGCCACGATCAGCCGCCCGCCGGTGTCGGTCGTGGTCGCCACCGGGGCGACGACGGCCTGGGCGTTGTACGCGGGGCGGTTCACCCCCTGCGCCGTCATCTGGTGCGCGTCCGGGTCGGTGACATTGCCCTTGGCCCGTCCCTCGTCCAGCCGCTCCCGCGCCTCGGCGATGCGGGTCTTCAGCGCGGTCAGCGTCCGCAGCTTCGCCGGCAACGGCGCCCCACCCGCCGGTGGGGTGGCGGTCGCCACCGGCGGGGCCGCGTCCGGCGCGGTCCCGGGTCCCACGGCGAGCTGCACCTGCGCCTGGGCGATGCGTGCGCGCAGGGCAGTCGGGTCCCCGAGCTCGGCGGGCAGGTCCGGCGGGCCGACCCGCGCGGTGCCGGTTTCGGCCTCCAGCGCGGCAATGGCGGCCTCGACGCGGACGTCCAGCGCCGCCAGCTGGGCGGCGTCGAGCATGCGGTCGCCGGCGGCGTTGGCCCGGATCTTCGTCCCGTCGACGGCCTGGAGGGCCCAGTCCACCAGCCCGGCGCTCGCCGCCAGCTGCACGCTGCGGCGGAACAGGTGGTGGAACGCGTCCCGGTGGCGCCGGTAAAACCGGGCGAGCGTGTTGTGGTCGGGCGTCTGGTTGCCGCTCAACCAGCGGAACGGCAGCTGCTCGCGGCAGGCCGTCTCCAGCGCCCGCGTCGAGCGGATGCCGACCATGAAGCCGTAGACCCAGATCGCCAGCAACGCCGCCGGCGCGTAGCGGGCTTCGCCTTTGCGAGCCGGGGTGCGGTCGATGCCGAGCGCGGCCCAGTCCGCCTCCGTGAGCCCGTCGAGCCAGGCGGCGACAAACCGGGCCGGATGGGTCGGGGCAATCCACTCGTCGAGCGCGAGGGGCAGCACGAAGACCTGGTCGCGGGTGAAGGGACGCTCGGGCATGATCGCCTCCGGAGGTGCGGGGGTGGGCGCATCGGTGCTGACCAGTGTCGCCGGGCGAACCCGGCGTGTCGAGGAGGAATGTGAGACAAGCTCAGTCCCCGCGCGAAGCGCTCGGCACCGCAGGTGCCGCATCGAAGGCGTTCTCAAGAAAGGAGGGTAGTGCGCCATTTCGCTGCGCTTCGC
>JAKDLE010001015.1 GCA_030453005.1 Pseudonocardia sp.
CTGGCCGTCGGTCATCGCCACGGGCAGCGGCGACCGGGTGAGGCCCGCGGTGTGGGCGACCCAGTCGGCGGGCAGCGGCCGGTCCGGGTCGACGTCGCGGTCCAGCGCGGTGCCGAGCAGGTGGGTCCAGGACCGGGGCACCACCCGGAACAGCGAGTAGCCGCCGCCGCCCAGGACGAGCCACTTGCCGCCCGCGGTGCGCTCGGCGAGACCGCGCAGGGTGCGGTAGATCGCCCGCTGGCCGTCGATGGAGAGCTCCAGGTTGGCCAGCGGATCCTCGGTGTGGGTGTCGGCGCCACACTCGGTGACGAGCACCTGCGGCCGGAAGGACTCCAGCAGCGAGGGCACCACGGCGTCGAACGCCCGCTGCCAGCCCGCGTCGCCGGTGCCCGGCGGCAGCGGCACGTTCACCGCGTAGCCCGCGCCGTCGCCCGTGCCGTACTCCCCCGGCCACCCGGTGCCCGGCCAGAGCGTGAGCGGATGCTGGTGCATGGAGACGGTCAGGACGCGGGGATCGTCGTAGAAGGCCGCCTGCACGCCGTCTCCGTGGTGGACGTCGACGTCGACGTAGGCGATGCGCTCGTAGCCCTGCTCCAGCAGCCAGGCGATGGCGACCGAGCAGTCGTTGTAGACGCAGAACCCGGCCGCCCGGTCGGCCATCGCGTGGTGCAGCCCGCCGGAGATGTTGACCGCGCGGTCGGCGCGGCCCTCCGCGATCTGCCGCGCCGCGAGCAGGGACCCACCCGCGATCAGCGCACCTGCCTCGTGCATGCCCATGAAGATCGGGTTGTCGTCGGTGCCCAACCCGTGCCCCACCCCGAAAGGCTCGAACGGCGCGCTGCGCACGGCCGTGAGGTAGGACGGTGCGTGCACGCGGAGCAGGTCGTCGTCGGAGGCGGGCTCGGGCGCCAGCAGCTCCACGTCGTCGAGCACCCCGAGCTGCGTGGCCAGCCGCATCGTCAGGTCGAGGCGCACCGGGTTGAGCGGGTGGTCGTCGGAGAGCTGGTAGCTCAGGAAGTCCGGCGTCCAGACGACCGCGGTTCGGGGACTCATGGGCGCGACCGTAAATGGTCGCGCCCGCCGGTGCCCGTCGCGACGGGCCGCGACGGGTCGGCGCACCACTGCGACCACGACCCGGCGTAGAGCGGCACGGGGTCGGTCGGCGGGCGTACCCCGGCGTACTCGACGGCCAGTACCAGCGCGGCGGCGGTGACCCCGGACCCGCAGTAGGCGCCCGCCGGCCGGTCGGCCTGCAGTCCGAGGGCACCCAGGCCCAGTGCGTCGAGCCGCCGGGCGAGCTCGGCGGGCGGGGGCCAGCGCCCGTCCGGGCCGACGAGCTCCGTGGCAGGCAGGTTGACCGCGCCGGGGATGCGGCCTGCGACCGGGTCGACCGGCTCGGCCGCCCCGCGGTAGCGCGACTCCGAGCGGGCGTCGAGCAGGATCCCGTCGGCGTCGACGACCGCCGCGGCGCCGTCGGCGTCGAGCACCGGCATGTGCCCGGCGCGCACCACGACGTCCCCCGCCTCGGGACGCGACGGTTCGGCGGTGACCGGCAGACCCTGCGCCGTCCACGCCGCCCATCCCCCGTCGAGG
>JAKDLE010001016.1 GCA_030453005.1 Pseudonocardia sp.
GTGGGATCGAGGGCGGGATGACCAACGGCGAGCCGGTGCGCGTCCGCGTGGCCATGAAGCCGATCTCCACGGTGCCGCGTGCGCTGCAGACCGTCGACGTGGCCACCGGGGAGGCCGCGCAGGCCATCCACCAGCGCTCGGACGTGTGCGCGGTGCCCGCCGCGGGCGTCGTCGCCGAGGCGATGGTGGCGCTGGTGCTGGCCGAGGCGGCGCTGGAGAAGTTCGGTGGCGACTCACTCGGCGAGACCCGCCGCAACCTCCGGGCCTACCTCGACGCAGGCACCTGAGGCTCCGGCGCGCCGCTCGTCACGGGCGGAGTCGTCCAGGGCCGCTGCGGGCCGGCTCGACGCCGTTCGGGTCCCGGCGGGTGGCGGCGCGGAAGGCCGCCGCGCGCTTGCCGGAGCAGGCGGTCGGGTCCGGTCCGGTGGGGAGGTTCCCCGCGCCGTCCGGACCGAAGGCCGCGAAGGGCGGGCCCGAGCCCGAGCCACCCGGCTCCCGCAGCTGCGGCTCCAGATGGGCCTGCCCGTCGCGGCGGGGGAGCGGCAGCTGCTCGCGCCGCGGGGGGAGCGGCTCGTCGCCGCCGGTATCGGTCGGTCTCGCCCGCCGGGTCGCCTGGGTGGTTGCGCTGCACCGTCGCCTACCTGTCCTACTCCGTCGTGCCTGTTGACCTCCGGCCGTCCGACCGCCGCTCACCTCATCCGGCGCGCCGGGGCCGCGGGACGTCCGCGCGCAACGGCATGCGCGGGGCCGGGACCGACGCACGGGGCCGGACGCCGGAGCGGGGCTCGGCGGGTTCGCGCGCCGCCGGCGCCCCGGTACGCCCCCGTCCGAGTCGACCGCAGGGCCCCGGCGCCCGTGGCGTCGTCGTCCACGCCGATCTCCGATCATGCGAGCCACCGTGCCGTGCTCGTCACGTTGCGCCGTTCGTACGCACGATCAGGCTAGTGGCGCACCGGTGCGGGGGTGCGCAGGGCGCGCCCTGCGGCTTTCGATCACTGTCCGTGCACGTCGTCGCGGGAGGGGGAACCGTGCTGTCGCCGCCGCCGATCACTACCCTCGGTGCGATGACCGCACAGACCCGCCCGACGCTCGTGCTGGTCGGCCCACCCGGAGCCGGCAAGTCGACCGTGGGCAGGGTGCTCGCACGCAGGCTGCAGGTGGGCTTCACCGACGTCGACGCCCTCATCGTGGAGCGGGCGGGCACCACGATCGCCGACATCTTCCTGCGCGACGGCGAGGACGCGTTCCGGGCGCTGGAGCGCGAGGTCGTCGCGGAGGTGTTGGCTGCCGTCGACGGCGTGCTGGCGCTGGGCGGCGGTGCGGTGCTCGACCCCGACACCCGCGCCCGGTTGCGCGGCCACCGGGTCGTGCACCTGACGGTGAGCCTGGCCGACGGGCTGCGGCGCACCGGCATGTCCACCGCCCGGCCGCTGCTGGCCGGGGTGAACCCCCGGGCCACGTTCAAGGCGCTCCTCGACGCCCGCGCCCCGCTCTACCGCGAGGTCGCGACCGTGGAGGTCCACACCGTGCGTCGCAGCGCGAACCAGGTGGCCCGCGCCGTGCTGGAGGCCCTCGGCGAGCTGCCGCCC
>JAKDLE010000116.1 GCA_030453005.1 Pseudonocardia sp.
CGCTGTGCGAGGCGATCGAGGCCCGCGGCGCCAACGCCCTGCCGGTGTTCTGCGGGTCCCTGCGCGGGGCCGACCCGGCGCTGATGGAGCTGCTCAGTGGCGCGGACGCGCTGGTCGCCACCGTGCTGGCCGCGGGCGGCGCCGTGGCGTCGAGTGCGTCCGCGGGTGGGGACGACGACGCCTGGGACGCCGGGGCGCTCGCCGCGCTCGACGTCCCCGTCCTGCAGGGGCTGTGCCTCACCACCTCGCGCGAGATGTGGGCGGGCTCCGACGCCGCGCTGTCCCCCATGGACGCGGCGATGCAGGTCGCGATCCCCGAGTTCGACGGTCGGCTGATCACGGTGCCGTTCTCGTTCAAGGAGACCGCGCACGGTGACGACCTGCCGACCTACCGCGCCGACCCGGAGCGCGCCGCGCGGCTGGCCGGGCTCGCGGTGCGGCACGCGTCGCTGCGGCGCACCCCGGTGGCCGACCGGAGGCTCGCGGTGGTGCTGTCGTCCTACCCGACCAAGCACTCCCGCGTCGGGAACGCGGTGGGGCTCGACACCCCGGCCTCGGCCGTGGTGCTGCTGCGGGCGCTGCGCGAGGCAGGCTACGCGGTGGGCGAGTTCCCGGAGGACTCCGACACCCTCATCCACACGCTGATCGCCGCGGGCGGCCACGACGTGGAGTGGCTCACCGAGGAGCAGCTGGCGAACGCGCCGTCCCGGGTGCCCCTCGCCGACTACCGCCGCTGGTTCTCCGCGCTGCCCACCGAGCTCACCGACGGCGTCCGCGAGCACTGGGGGGAGCCGCCCGGCGCGCTCTACGTCGACGGTGACGACATCGTGCTGGCCGCCCTGCGGTTCGGGAACGTGCTGCTGATGATCCAGCCGCCGCGCGGGTTCGGCGAGAACCCGATCGCGATCTACCACGACCCCGACCTGCCGCCCTCGCACCACTACCTCGCCGCGTACCGGTGGCTGGAAGACTCCTTCGGCGCCGACGCGGTGGTGCATCTGGGCAAGCACGGCACGTTGGAGTGGCTGCCCGGCAAGGGGCTCGGCCTGTCCGCGGAGTGTGCGCCCGACGCCGTGCTGGGCGAGCTGCCGCTGGTGTACCCGTTCATCGTCAACGACCCCGGCGAGGGCACCCAGGCCAAGCGCCGCGGACACGCCGTCGTCGTCGACCACCTCGTGCCGCCGATGGCCCGCGCCGACACCTACGGCGAGATGGCGAAGCTCGAACAGCTGCTCGATGAGTACGCGACGGTGCAGGCCATGGACCCGGCCAAGCTGCCCGCGCTGCGCGCCCGGATCTGGGAGGTCGTACAGGCCGCGCAGCTGCACCACGACCTGCGCGTGGACACGCTGCCCGGGGAGCAGGACTTCGACGACTTCGTCCTGCACATCGACGGGTACCTGTGCGAGGTCAAGGACGTCCAGATCCGCGACGGTCTGCACATCCTCGGCGGCGTGCCGGAGGGGGAGGCGCAGGTCAACCTCGTGCTGAGCATCCTGCGCGCCACCCAGATCTGGGGTGGCGAGCGCGCTCTGCCCGGCCTGCGCGCCGCGCTGGCGACGTGGGCGGGCCTCGACGAACAGCAGTTGCTGGCGAACCCCGGCACCCAGTTGCCCGAGCCGCCTGCCGCGGCCTCCCCGGCCATGGGGGGCGCGACGCGGGAGCGGGTCGCGCGGCTCGTCGCCGCCGCCCCCGGACCGGCGGTCACCGGCGCCGACCTCGTCGACGTGCTCGAGGCCGTCGCCCGGCGGCTGGTCGAGGGCGTGCAGGCCCGGGGCTGGACGGGCGGTGCGTCGGTGTGCGCAGAGCAACTGGGCGAGGCGGTGCCCGACGTCGTGGCGGTGCTGGAGTTCGGGTGCACCGAGGTGGTGCCGCGGCTGGCGCGCACCACCGACGAGGTGTCGGGCGTGCTGCACGCCCTCGACGGGGGGTACGTGCCCGCCGGCCCGTCCGGGTCGCCGACGCGCGGGCTGGTCAACGTGCTGCCCACCGGCCGCAACTTCTACTCCGTGGACCCCAAGGCCATCCCGTCGCGCAGCGCGTGGGAGATCGGGTCGATGCTGGCCGACTCGCTGATCGCCCGGCACCTGGCCGACACCGGCGAGTACCCGCGCAGCGTCGGCCTGACGGTCTGGGGCACCAGCGCCATGCGCACCCAGGGCGACGACCTGGCCGAGATCCTCGCGCTGATCGGCTGCCGGCCCGTCTGGGACGACGCGTCGCGGCGGGTCACCGGGTTCGCGGTCGTGCCGCGCGAAGAGCTGGGCCGCCCCCGCATCGACGTCACCGTGCGCATCTCGGGCTTCTTCCGCGACGCGTTCCCGCACGTCATCTCCTTGCTGGACGACGCGTTCGCCGCGGTCGCGGAGCTGGACGAGCCGGACAACTTCCTGCGCGAGCACGTGGAGGCCGACGTGGCGACCCACGGCGACCGCCGCCGCGCCACCGCGCGGATCTTCGGCTCCAAGCCCGGTGCCTACGGGGCGGGGCTGCTCCCGCTGATCGACGCCCGCAACTGGCGCAGCGACGCCGACCTCGCCGAGGTCTACGCCGTCTGGGGCGGCTACGCCTACGGCCGTGGCCTCGACGGGCGCGAGGCGCGCGCGGACATGGAGCAGTCGTTCCGGCGCATCGCGGTGGCCGCGAAGAACCAGGACACCCGCGAGCACGACATCATGGACTCCGACGACTACTTCCAGTACCACGGCGGCATGGTCGCCACGGTGCGCGCGCTGACCGGGCACACCCCGGCGGCGTACGTGGGCGACTCGGCCGTCACCGACGCCGTGCGGACCCGCACGCTGGCCGAAGAGACCAAGCGCGTGTTCCGGGCGCGGGTGGTGAACCCGAAGTGGATCACCGCGATGCAGCGGCACGGCTACAAGGGCGCGTTCGAGCTGGCCGCCACCGTCGACTACCTGTTCGGCTACGACGCCACCGCGGGCGTCGTCGACGACTGGATGTACACCCAGCTGGCCGAGAGCTACGTGTTCGACCCGACCAACCGGGCGTTCATGGAGAAGTCGAACCCGTGGGCGCTGCGCGGGGTGACCGAGCGGCTGCTGGAGGCGGCCGACCGCGGCCTGTGGGCCAAGCCCGACGACGCCGTGCTGGACCGTCTCAAGCAGACCTACCTGGAGCTCGAGGGCGACCTGGAGGGTCCGGGATGAGCACGCTCGTGGGTGTGGGCGTCGGGCCGGGTGACCCGGACCTGGTCACCGTCAAGGCCGCGAACCTGCTGGCCAAGGCGGACGTCGTGTTCGTGCCCGTCGCCGATTCGGGCGACACCGGCCGCGCCGAGCAGACCGTCCTGTTCTACGCCGAGGCCTGGCGCGTGGAGCGGGTGGTGTTCGCGCTGCACGACCGCGAGCACACCGCGCGCCGGGAGCAGGCGTGGGACGCCGCCGCCGCGCACGTGGCCCGGTGGTTCGCCGCCCACCCCGGGGGCACCGCGGCGTTCGCCACGATCGGCGACCCCTGCGTGTACTCGACGTTCACCTACCTCGCGGGCACCGTCCGCGACCTGGTGGGTGAGCTCGAGGTGCGGCTGGTGCCCGGCATCACCGCCATGCAGGACCTCGCCGCCCGCAGCGGCACCCCGCTCGTCGAGGGCCGGGAGACGCTCTCGCTGTTCCCGATGACGGCGGGCGCCGACCGCTTCCGCGAGGCGCTGCGGCGCGGCGACGCCGTGGTGGCCTACAAGTTCGGCCGGATGCTGCCGGAGACGCTCGCGGTGCTACGCGAGACCGACCGGCTCGACGGCGCCGTGTACGGGGCGGGCCTCGGTCTGGTCGACGAGGACATCCGCCCTGCCGCCGAGCTGGACCCCGACGAGACCGGCCCGTACCTGTCCACCCTCATCGTCCCCCCGCGACGCGACGGCCGCGGTCATGGCCTGCGCTGACCCGCCGTCCGTCCCGTTCTACGACGTCCTGCACGGCCGCCGCGACGTCCGGTCCGGCTTCCTGGCCGACCGCCCGGTCGCCGACGACGTGCTGCACCGCGTCCTCGCCGCCGCGCACGCCGCACCGAGCGTCGGGTTCTCGCAGCCATGGGACTTCCTGGTGCTGCGCGACCGGGCCCTGCGCGAACGCGTGCACACCCACGTCGCCGCCGCGCGGGACGCCTACGCCGCGTCCCTGCCCGGAGCACGGGCCGCGGCGTTCCGCGACGTGCGGGTCGAGGCGATCCTCGACACCCCGCTGAACATCGCCGTCACCTGCGACCCCACCCGCGGCGGACGACACACCCTCGGCCGCCACACCCGCCCGGAGATGGCGCCGTACTCGGTGGTCGGGGCCGTGCAGAACCTGTGGCTGGCCGCGCGGGCGGAGGGCCTCGGCGTCGGCTGGGTGAGCTTCGGTGACGAGCGCGCACTCGCCGGGTTGCTCGGCCTCCCGGCGCACCTGGAGCTGGTGGCGTACCTGTGCGTCGGGCACGTCACGGGGTTCGCGCAGCAGCCCGAGCTCGCCACCGCGGGCTGGGCCCGGCGTCGGCCCCTGCGCTGGGCCGTGCACCACGACGTCTACGGGCTCAGGGCGCTGCCCGGGGAGGAACCGATGGATCTGCTCGCCGAGACCGTCGCGGCGATCCGACCGCCCGACGCCGCCGCCCGCGCCGCGGCCGCCGCACGGCTGGACGCGATGACGAAGCCGCGCGGCTCGCTGGGCCGGGTGGAGGACGTGGCGGTCACGCTGGCCGGCATCGCGGGGGAGTGCCCACCGCCTCTGCCCGAGCCCGCCGCGGTGGCCGTCTTCGCCGCCGACCACGGCGTGCACGCCCAGGGCGTCACCCCCTGGCCGCAGGAGGTGACCGCCCAGATGGTGGCCAACTTCCTCGCCGGGGGAGCGGTCGTCAACGCCTTCGCCCGCCTGCTCGGGGCCGAGGTGTGCGTCGTCGACGTGGGGGTGGCCGCCCCACTCGAACCGGTGCCGGGCCTGGTGCCGCGCCGGGTCGCCCCGGGCACCGCCGACCTCACCCGGGGCCCGGCGCTGACCCGCGCACAGGCCCGGGCCGCCGTCGAGGTCGGCATCGAGACCGCCCGCGACCTCGTCGCCGCGGGCAACCGCTGCCTGGTCACCGGGGACATGGGGATCGCCAACACCACCGCCGCCGCCGCGTTGATCTGCACGTTCACCGGGGCCGACCCGGCTGAGGCCACCGGTCGGGGCACCGGCGTCGACGACGCCACCCTCGCCCGCAAGACCGCCGTCGTGCGCCGGGCGCTGGAGCGGCACCGCCCGGACCCGGCCGACCCGATCGGCGTGCTCGCCGCGTTCGGCGGACTCGAACACGCCGCCCTCGCCGGGTTCGTGCTCGGCGCCGCCGCGACCGGTGTCCCGGTCCTGCTCGACGGGGTGAGCGCAGGCGCCGCCGCCCTCGTCGCCGCCGCGCTCGGGCCCGCCTCGACCGGCTACTGCCTCGCCGGGCACCGCTCGGCCGAGCCGGGGCACCGCCTCGCGCTGGAGCGCCTGGGCCTGGAACCGCTGCTGGACCTGGGCCTGCGCCTCGGCGAGGGGACCGGCGCCCTGCTCGCGCTGCCGATCGTGCAGAGCGCGGCGCAGGCGCTGCGCGACGTGGCGACGTTCGACACCGCGGGTGTCACCGACTCGGCGGGTGTCACCGACTCGAAGGCGGCCCGATGACGCGCGCACCCGTCGCGGTCACCGCCGACTGCACCGGCTGCGGGGCGTGCCTGCTGACCTGCCCGGAGCACGCGTTCCGGCCCGTGGCCCGCCCGGGCGCCCCGGCCGGGCTCGACGTGCTGGCCTCGCACTGCACCGGATGCCTGGAGTGCATCGAGATCTGCCCGGCGGACGCGATAGTGGAGGTGCGCGGTGAGCGATGATCGGCGAGATCGTGCGCAGGCGGTCGCACCCGCGACCACCGGTGCACGGTCTCGGCGATCAGGTGGCTCGCGCAGTCACTCTCGACGGCCGAGGACGGCGTCGAGCAGGGCGTCGACGGTGAGGTCGCCCCGGTAGGGCGTGCCGCCGACGAACAGCTGCGGCGTGCCGCGCACCCCGCTGCGCACCCCGGAGTTGAAGTCGGCCTCCACCCGTTCCTCGACGGCCCGGGTGGCGGGCCACACCACCGACTCGGGATCGACGCCGACCTCGCGGGCGTAGCCGCGCAGGTCGTCCTGGGTGAGGCGGGGCTCGTCGCCGGAGTAGAGCAGTGCGTGCATCGGCCAGAACCGCCCGGCCACGGCGGCGGCCTCCGCGGCGACGGCGGCGGAGAGGGCGAACGGGTGCAGCTCGGCGAGCGGGAAGTGGCGGAAGGCGAACACGAGCCGGTCGCCGAGCCTGTCGCGCACCTCGTCGATGACGGGGGCGGTCGCGCGGCAGTAGGGGCACTCGAAATCGCCGTACTCGACGAGGCTGAGCTCGGCGCCGAGCGCACCCTGGAGATGGTCGTAGACCCCGACGGGTGGGGTGAGCGCCTCGCTGATGATCGCCTCACAGAGTCTCTCACATGGTATGGGGAAGGGTGGAAGGATCACGCCGTGGCCGTGGCGACCTTAACCGAGCGCGGCGACATGAGCCGCGCCGCGCGGTCCTTCCTGCGGACCGAGTCCGGTTCGGCGGTGCTGCTGCTGGCGGCCGCGGTGCTCGCGCTGCTGTGGGCGAACCTGGGGTCCGGGTACGAGGACTTCTGGGCCACCGAGGTCTCCCTGACGTGGGGCGGCGCGGAGCTCACCGAGGACCTGCGGCACTGGGTCAACGACGGGCTGATGGTGCTGTTCTTCTTCAGCGTCGGCCTGGAGATCTCCCGGGAGATGGTGCTCGGGGAGCTGCGCGGGATCCGGGCGCTGGCCGCGCCCACGATCGCCGCCGTCGGCGGGCTCGTCGTCCCCGCGGGGCTCTACCTGCTGTTCACCGCAGGCGGACCGGGTGCTGGGGCGTGGGGCATCGCGATCTCCACCGACACCGCCGTCGTCATCGGGGTGCTGGCGCTGGTCGGGCCGCGCTGCCCCGACCAGCTCCGCGTGTTCCTGCTCGCGCTCGCGATCGTCGACGACATCGGCGCGGTGGCCGCGATCGCGATCTTCTACACCGACGACGTGAACGTCCGTGCCCTCGCGCTGGCCGGGGTGCTGTTCCTGGCGCTGCTCGCGCTGCGGTTCGGCCGGTTCTGGCGCACCCCGGTCTACGTGCTGATCGGCGTGGTCATGTGGTGGGCCACGCTGGAGTCCGGCGTGCACCCCAGCGTCGTCGGCGTGGCGATGGGGCTGCTGGTCAACGCGTACGCCCCGCGGCCCGCCGACATCGCCCGCGTGCAGGTCACCGGCCGCAGCTTCCTCGTCGACCCCAGCCCCGAGCGGGCACTGGCCACCCAGGTGGCCGTCACCGAGGCGGTGTCGCCCAACGAGCGGCTGCAGCTGCGCATCCAGCCGTGGAGCAGCTACGTCATCGTGCCGCTGTTCGTGCTGGCCAACGCCGGGGTGCTGCTCACCGGCGAGACCCTGGCGGCCGCCGTGACCTCCCCGATCACCTGGGGCATCGTCGTCGGGCTCACGGTCGGCAAGCTGATCGGCGTCACCGCGGGCACCTGGGTAGCGCTGCGCACGGGCCTGGGCCGGGTGCCCGACACCCTGCGCTGGGGGCAGCTCGTCGGCGGCGCGGGGCTGGCCGGGATCGGCCTCACCGTCGCGCTGTTCGTCACCGACCTGGCCCTCGACGACGATGCACTGGTCAACCAGGCCAAGATCGGCATCCTCACGGGCTC
>JAKDLE010001017.1 GCA_030453005.1 Pseudonocardia sp.
CCGCGGGCAGGTCGCCGTCGCCGATGTCGTCGACGCGGCGGGCGAAGGCGTACACCGCGGACAGGGCGCGGCGCTTGGGCGCAGGCAGCAGCCGGATCCCGTAGGAGAAGTTCTTCGCCTGCGAGCGGGTGATCCGCTCGCACTCCTCGTAGGCCTCGTCGACGCTCGTCGCGGTCGTCATCGCGCACCTCCGACCCGGCCGGCCCGGGCCCCTCGCACCGGGGCCGGGGCGGCGAGCCGCGCCCACTCGACCAGTACCCGGGTCGGCCGCGGGCGGACCTGGTTGCCGAGCACGTCGTAGTCGACCGCGGCGAGGGCCGCGGCCGTCGCCCGACCGCCCGCGAGGTAGCCCGACACCGCGATCCGGGCAGGCAGGGGGAGCCGCCCGATCAGCGGCTCGCCCTCGGCGAGCAGGTGGCGGGCGCGAGCCACCTGCAGTGCGACGACCCGGCGCACCGCAGGCGACGCCCGCGGCGCCGCCAGCTCCTGCTCGCCGCACCCGTGCCGGGCCAGGTCCTCGGCGGGCAGGTAGACCCGCCCGGCGGCGTGGTCCTCGGCAACGTCCTGGCAGTGCTCCAGGATCTGCAGGGCCGTGCAGACCCGGTCGGACAGGGCGATCCGGTCGGGGGTGGCGCAGCCGAACAGGTGCAGCACGAGCTCCCCGACCGGGTCGGCGGAGAGGGCGCAGTAGTCGAGCAGCTCGGCGAACGTGCGGTAGCGCCGCACCCGTTGGTCGCGGCGGTTGGCCTCGATCAGCCGGACCAGCGGCGCGCGGGGGACGGCGCACTCGCGGACCGTCGTCTGCAGGGCCCGCAGCTCCCGGATGCGGGGGTGCCCGTCGTAGACGCGGTCCACGTCGGCCTCGATGGCGTCCAGGAGCGCCAGCCGGTCACCGGGGGCCTCGTCGCCTGCGTAGTCGACCAGCCGCGCGTAGGAGTAGAGCGCCATGAGGTGCCTGCGGAACCGGCCCGGGAGGAGTCGGGCGGCGACCGGGAAGTTCTCCGAACCGGCACGGCCTCGGGTCGCGTCCGGTGACGCAGGCAGCTGGTCCGCGGCCTCGCCCGATCCGTCGGTGGTCGATGAGCTGCTCGATGCGCGCGACGTCATCTCTCCAGCCTCCCGTGCTCGGGCCTCGCTCCGGCCTCGTCACTGTGCCGTCGCCGATGGCATTCCGGATCACCTTCCCGCTCCGGTGGGGTTTCACACTTCTCGACGGATCGGGGCGCCGGCCCTGCGCCGAAGGTCAACGCGACGGGTCGCTCTCCCGGCCTTCGCACGGGCAACCCCATGATCTCGCGGTCCAGATCGAACCCGCGGCAGGCACCCGGTCGACGGAGACCGGGATCATCGCCAGGCCGGGCGAGCAGCGCCGCAGGCATCCCGCCGAGTCAGCGGATGTGCGCAGCACAGGGCGACGGGTGCCGCCCGCCCGCGCGGGTGGGTCACGGACGCCGGCGGGCGTGGCGGGTCGTCGGCTCGCCGTCGCGGATCAGCTGGAGCCGCGGCCTGGGCCCGTCGGTGCGTCCGCCCTGCGGCTCGCGCCGACCAGCCTTCCACGGGTCGGGCCACTGCGCGCCCGGCCCAGCG
>JAKDLE010001018.1 GCA_030453005.1 Pseudonocardia sp.
GGGCTCAGAGCTGGCCCGAGCCCGTACCGACCACCTGCACACCCGCGACGCCGTCGACCAGCTGGTCGGGGAGGACTGAGGATGGATCCCGGGCTCCACTTCTGGCTGCGCTACGTCGAACGCGCAGGCGGGCTGGCCGAACGCAGCGGTGACGGCACGCTGGTCATGCTCCCCGAACCGCTGGCCGACGACCTCGACCTGCCTGCCGAGCTGGTCGTCACCTCCGATCCCGACGTGGCCCGCGAGGACGGCACGGTGCTGCTCACCACCGGGCACCCGGTGCTGATCCGGGCGGCCGACGCCACCCTCACCGACGGCGACGCCGGCGTGCTCGCCCTCGCCGAACCGACCACCCCGGCCCCGGTGGCCGACCAGCTCCAGGAGCGCGCCCGCGACCAGTTCCCCGTCGACCACGGCCGGATCGACGTCGCCGGCCTACCGCGCCGGATCACCCGCCCGATGCTGCGGGTCGGCGCGCTGGTGACCTACAGCGTCTCCGCGGAGGAGTCCTACCAGGAGAGCGTGGAGTGCTGGGTCGACGCGCTCTCCCGCCTTCCGCTGAGCGGGCACGCCGCCTCCCGGCTGCAGCACGTCCCGCTCGCCGCCCGGCCCGGTTCACACCGCGCGATCCTGCCGTCGGCGATCTCGGCGATCGGCGAGGCGCACCGCATCCTGGACTCGGCCGCCGCCCGCCGCCGCGACGCGCTGTCCGAACAGGCCTCCGACGCCCACCGGCAGGAGCGCGCCCACGCCCGCGCCTACTACGACGACACGCTGCGCTCACTGGAGAGACGCCGCGCCGCCGCCGCGCCCGACCGGGCCGAGCTGCTGGCCGCCCGCGCGGTCAGCACCCGCGAGGAACGCACCCGCAGGCTGGCCGAGATCGACGAGAAGTACCAGGCCCGCCACGTGATCCGCCCGTTCCGGCTGCACGTCGTCGCGGTGCCGGGATGGCGCGTCCCGCTCGACGTCCGCCGCGGCCCGCGCCGCTACCCCGTCGAACGCGACTGGCTGCCCGCGCTGGGTGGCTACGCCGACGAACGCTGCCCACACTGCGGCGCGGCCGCACCGCTCTCGGCGGGCAAGACCCGACTGGGCTGCGTCCGCTGCCAGTCGACGGCGTCGTCGTCCTCCACAGCGGCTGCGCCGTAGTACGACAGCCGTAGATCGTGGCATCGCCACTCGTCCTCGAGGCGGAGCGTCCGCGGACCGTTTCGGGTGGAGACCCACCACGCACTCCGCGGAGCCGAGCCGCAGAGGAACCACGCGTGAGATCGACGTGGTGGTGGTCTGCCGAGGTGTTCCGCCGATCCACCAAGCACGTCTTCCTATTGACAATCGATAGCGATGTATCGATACTCACGCCATGTCGAGGATTCATCGGGCCGTGGCGCCCCTCAGAGTCGCACTCGTCGCACTGTTCGCCGTGGTGGTGCTGGCCCAGGTGCTGGTGGTGGTCGGCTTCCTGCCGGGCCCCGACGGGCCGGGCGAGTTCACCTACCTGGTGCCGATCGTGCTGCCGCTGGCGCTGCTCGGCCTGCTCTGCGTGCAGGTCGTCATCGCGTGCACCTGGAAGCTGCTCACGTT
>JAKDLE010000117.1 GCA_030453005.1 Pseudonocardia sp.
CCCGCTCCCCCCCGCCCTTCTGATGGGGGGGCCCGGCGGGCCGCCCCGGCGCCCCCCCGTGCTCCACCCCCCGCGCGCGCGCCTGCTGAAGACCATGCTGTGCCAGGTCGCGGAACGCGGACCCGGCTCAGCGGGCGTCGCCGTCTACGGCGACCGGCGCCGAGTGCCCGCCGGTCACAGTGCCGTGTCGCTGCTGCTGCCGGCCTCGACCGCGGACCTCGCGGAGACGGTGCGCGCCGCGCTGCCGGGCTCGCCGGAGCTGCGGGTCACCGAGGCGGGCGACACGACCGTCGTCGCCGCACCAGTCGCGCACGACGTGCTCGTCGCCGCGGTCCGGCAGTCGAACCCGGGCGCCACCGTCGTCGGGTCCGGGGCCGATCTCGCCGTCTACAAGGGCACCGGCCACCCGCGGGAACTGGCCGCGACCTACGACCTGGCGAACGCCCAGGGGTGGCAGGGCCTCGCCCACACCCGCATGGCGACGGAGTCCGCTGTCACGCCCGAGGGCTGCCATCCCTTCTCCGTCGGCCCGGACCAGTGCCTGGTGCACAACGGGTCCTTCGCCAACCACGCCACGATCCGGCGCGAGCTGCGGGCGTGCGGGCACGTGTTCGACTCGGAGAACGACTCCGAGGTCGGCGCGCGCTTCGTCGCGGACCGGCTCGCGCAGGGCGAGGACCTGGAGAAGGCGCTGCGCCTGCTCTGCGAGCGGTTCGACGGCTTCTACACCCTGCTCGTCCAACGCCGACGGGTTCGCGGTCGTGCGGGACGCGATCGCCTGCAAGCCCGCGATCATCGCCGAGACCGACCGGTGGGTGGCCATGGCCTCGGAGTTCCGGGCGCTGGCCGACCTGCCCGGCATCGAGCACGCCCGCCTCTACGAGCCCGAGCCGGAGCGGGTCTACGTGTGGCAGCGCGGCGCGACAGGAACGAATCCGTGACCGCCACCGTCACCGTCGTCGATCTCGCCACGACGAGCGTCCGTGCGCTGAACGCCGAGCTGCACGCCCCGACCTCCCGGCACTATGAGGTGCTGGCGCCACAGGGCGCACACGCGGTCGCGGCCGGCATCCACGCTGACCTCGCCGTCGACATCCGCGGTCACGTCGGCTACTACGCCGCCGGGATGAACGAGGGCGGCCGGGTCACCGTGCACGGCAACGCCGGCACCGGCGTCGCGGAGAACATGATGTCCGGTGTCGTCCGCGTCACCGGCGACGCCTCCCAGTCGGCGGGCGCCACCGCCCACGGCGGCCTGCTCGTCATCGAGGGCTCGGCCTCGATGCGCTGCGGGATCTCCATGAAGGGCGTGGACATCGTCGTCGGCGGGGACATCGGCCCGATGTCGGCGTTCATGGCCCAGGCCGGGCGGCTCGTCGTCTGCGGGGACGCCGGTGCGAGCCTCGGCGACTCGATCTACGAGGCGCGGATCTTCGTCCGCGGGAAGGTCGGTTCGCTGGGCGCGGACTGCGTCGAGAAGGAGATGCGCCCCGAGCACCTGACCGAGCTGACCGAGCTCCTCGCCGCGTCGGAGATCGACGCCGACCCCGCCGACTTCCGGCGCTACGGATCCGCCCGCCGTCTCTACCACTTCACCTCGGGGAACAGCTACTGATGGTCGATCCCGCACTCCGCGAGTCGGCCACGTTCGATCGCGCGACCATCGCCGGCATCCAGCGCGCGGCGGCGACCGGCGTCTACGACATCCGCGGCTGGGGTGCCAAGCGTGCCCTGCCGCACTTCGACGACCTGCTCTTCCTCGGTGCCTCGATGTCGCGCTATCCGCTGGAGGGCTACCGGGAGCGCTGCGACACCGACGTCGTGCTCGGGGACCGCAACGCGCGCTACCCCCTGCACCTCGACATCCCGGTCACCATCGCCGGCATGTCCTTCGGCGCGCTGTCCGCGCAGGCCAAGGAGGCCCTCGGGCGCGGTGCGTCCGAGGTCGGCACCTCCACCACCACGGGGGACGGCGGCATGACCCCCGAGGAGCGCGGCCAGTCCAAGCACCTCGTGTACCAGTACCTGCCGTCGCGCTACGGGATGAACCCCCACCGACCTGCGCAAGGCCGACGCGATCGAGATCGTCCTCGGCCAGGGCGCCAAGCCCGGCGGCGGCGGGATGCTGCTCGGCCAGAAGATCTCCGACCGGGTCGCCGGCATGCGCACCCTGCCCGCGGGCATCGACCAGCGCTCCGCCTGCCGGCACCCGGACTGGACCGGGCCCGACGACCTCGCCATCAAGATCCTCGAACTCCGCGAGATCACCGACTGGGAGAAGCCGATCTACGTCAAGATCGGCGCCTCCCGCACCTACTACGACGTCAAGCTCGCCGTCGCCGTCGCCGCCGCCGCCGTCGCCGACGTCGTCGTCGTCGTCGACGGCATGCAGGGCGGCACCGCCGCCACCCAGGACGTGTTCATCGAGCACGTCGGCATCCCCACGCTCGCCGCCGTTCCCGAGGCCGTCCAGGCCTTGGCGGAGCTCGGCGTGCACCGCAAGGTCCAGCTCATCGTGTCTGGAGGGATCCGGACCGGTGCGGACGTCGCGAAGGCCATGGCGCTCGGGGCGGACGCGGTCGCGATCGGCACCGCCGCCCTGATCGCGCTGGGCGACAACGATCCCCGCCACGACGCCGAGTACCGCGAGATCGGCTCCGCGGCCGGGTTCTACGACGACTTCCAGGACGGCCGCGATCCCGCGGGCATCACCACCCAGGATCCCGAGCTCGCCGCCCGCCTCGATCCCGTCGAGGGCGGCCGGCGCCTCGCCAACTACCTGCGCGTCCTCACCCTCGAAGCGCAGACGATCGCGCGCGCCTGCGGAAAGGCGCACCTGCAGCACCTCGAACCCGAGGACATGGTCGCCCTGACGATCGAGGCCGCCGCCATGGCCCGCGTCCCGCTCGCGGGTACCTCGTGGATCCCCGGGCGTGAGCGATGAGCGAGAGCACTGATGTCCTGGTCGTCGGCGGCGGACTGCAGGGCTGCGCGGCAGCGTGGGCACTCACCGGACGCGGGGCCACCGGCGTCACCATCGTCGAGCGCGCCACCGTCGGCTCGGGCGGCACCGGCAAGTCCTCGGGCGTCGTGCGGTGCCACTACGGCGTCGCCTCGCTGGCCGCGATGGCCACCCGGGCGCTCGACGTGTTCGAGAACGCCGTCGACCTCCTCGGCGACGACATCGGCTTCCACCAGACCAGCTACATCGTCGGCGTCGACCCCGAGAACGTCGAGGCCCTGCACGCGTCGGTGGCCGGCCAGCGCGCCGTCGGCGTCCGCACCGAGGACATCGACCCGACCGAGGTGCAGAAGCTCTGGCCCGTGGCCGACCTTTGCTGCAGGGCATGATCATCGGCCCGTGTAGGGCGCACGAGAACAACGATCTTGTGTCGACCTCCATGAGGCCGGGACTGCCGGTGCAGGTCAGAGCGTCGCAACGCGTCGAGAGACGATCTTGTCCTGGGGCGCACCTGGGGCGCACGAGCACGAAGAACGGCGGTCGACACCGGCAACCGTCAGAAGACGTATTACCTGGTCAACCGCCGTTCTCGACCTGACGCGCAGGTCAGGAAACCGCTGGAATCAGACGTCGTAGTAGAGCGCGAACTCGTACGGGTGCGGGCGCAGTCGCAGCGGGGTGATCTCGACGTCCCGCTTGTAGGCGATCCACGTCTCGATCAGGTCGGAGGTGAAGACCCCACCCTCGAGCAGGTAGTCGTGGTCGACCTCGAGCCGGTCGAGCACGGCCTCCAGGCTGCCCGGGACCTGGGCGATGTCCTTGGCCTCCTCGGGCGGGAGCTCGTAGAGGTCCTTGTCGATCGGCGCGGCCGGCTCGATCTTGTTCTTGATGCCGTCCATGCCCGCCATCATCATCGCCGCGAACGCCAGGTACGGGTTGCCCGACGAGTCGGGGCAGCGGAACTCCAGGCGCTTAGCCTTGGGGTTGTTGCCGGTCAGCGGGATCCGGATGCAGGCGGAGCGGTTGCGCGCGGAGTACACGAGGTTGACCGGCGCCTCGAAGCCCGGGACGAGCCGGTGGAAGGAGTTCACCGTGGGGTTGGTGAACGCCAGCAGCGACGGCGCGTGGTGCAGCAGGCCGCCGATGTAGTAGCGGGCGATGTCCGACAGCCCGCCGTAGCCGGACTCGTCGTGGAACAGCGGCTGGCCGTCCTTCCACAGCGACTGGTGGGCGTGCATGCCCGAGCCGTTGTCCCCGAAGATCGGCTTCGGCATGAACGTGACGGATTTGCCCGCGTGCCAGGCCGTGTTCTTGACGATGTACTTGAACAGCATCACGTCGTCGGCCGAGTGCAGCAGCGTGTTGAACTTGTAGTTGATCTCAGACTGGCCCGCGGTGCCCACCTCGTGGTGGCCGCGCTCCAGCACGAACCCGGCGTTGATCAGGTTGGTGGCCATGTCGTCGCGCAGGTCGGCGTAGTGGTCCACCGGCGGGACGGGGAAGTAGCCGCCCTTGTAGTTGACCTTGTAGCCCAGGTTGCCGCCCGCCTCCTCGCGACCGGTGTTCCACCAGCCCTCCACCGAGTCGATGTGGTGGTACTGCTGGTGCGGGTCGGACCCGAAGCGCACCGAGTCGAAGATGTAGAACTCGGCCTCGGCCCCGAAGAAGCAGGTGTCGGCCACACCGGAGGCGGTCAGGTACTGCTCGGCCTTGCGGGCGACGTTGCGCGGGTCGCGGCTGTAGGGCTCGCCGGTGATCGGGTCGTGCACGAAGAAGTTCATGTTGAGCGTCTTGTGCTTGCGGAACGGGTCCAGGCGGGCCGTGGCGGGGTCCGGGTGCAGCGCCATGTCGGACTCGTTGATGGCCTGGAAGCCGCGGACCGACGACCCGTCGAACGCGATGCCGTTGTCGATGAAGTCCTGGTCGAAGGCGGTGGCGGGGACGCTGAGGTGCTGCATCACACCGGGAAGGTCGCAGAAGCGGATGTCGACGTACTCGACCTTCTCGTCCGAGATGAACTTCAGGACCTCTTCGGAGTTGCTGAACACCCTCGTTGTCTCCTTAATCGGGCTGGCTATGGCGGGACGCTATGGCGGCGGTGTTGCCCGTCGGTCACTCGCCCGTTTCGCAGAGGTTAACGGGGCCGCCCCGGGTTCGACCCCTCCTGCGCCGCATATGCTCGTCACATGGCCCGATGGATGGACACCTGGCTGCCCGGCTCGGCACCCGTCGGGTCCAGGCCGGCGTCCGGCGCGCACCGCGGTGACCGGCTCGGGCTGCCCGCCGACGGCGTCAGCTCGGTGGCCGGGTTCGGCCGCAGGCTCGCGGCGTTGACGGTCGACTGGCTGCTCGGCTACGCGATCACCGCCCTGTTCCTGGGAGCGGACGCGAGCGCCGCGCCGTTCACGGTGCTCGGGATCTGGTTCCTGCTCACCGCGGTGCCGGTGGCGGTGTTCGGGGCGAGCGCGGGGATGACGGCGCTGGGCATCCGCGTCGCCTCGATCGGCGACGCGGCCGTGGTCGGGGTGCCGCGTGCGCTGCTGCGGACGGCGCTGATCGCGCTCGTCGTCCCGCCGCTGATCCGCGACGCCGACGGCCGCGGCTGGCACGACCGCGCCACCCGCACGGTCGTCGTCCGCACCCGAGCTTGACCCTCCCCCGCCTTGACTCTCCCCCTATGGGAGGCCGGAGTGTCCCCGGTATGAACACCGACCCCTCGCTGACCACCCTTCCCGCCGGATCCCTGCTCGCCGTCGACGGCCGCGGGGCTCCCGAGGACACCTCCTTCGCCGCCGCGATCCGAGCCCTGTTCGCCGTGCGCGCCGCCCTCGGAGCCGACGATGACGTGCCCCTGGAGGGCAGCTACGCCCAGGACGGGGACCCCCTGCGGTTCGACCTGGACCTCCTGTACGGCTGGCATTGGACCCTCGCCGTGCCCGCCCCCGCCGGGCGCACCGCCGGGGCGGTGACCACCGCGGCCGCCCGCTTCGGCGCCCCCGTCGAGCTGCGGGCCCGACCGGAGCAGCGGGTGGCGGCGCTGGTGCACCACGGCCCCTACGCCGACGAGGGTCCCTCGCTCGCGGCCCTCTACGGGTTCGTCGACGAGCAGGGCCTGTGTCCGGCGGGTGCGCACACCGAGGTCTACCTGACCGACCCGTCCACCACGGCACCGGCGGACCTGCGGACGATCCTGCGGGTGCCGGTCGCGGGGGTGCCGGTGTGCTGATGCCGATCGGCGCGTTCGCGCGCCTCGCGCGGCTCACCGTCAAGGCCGTGCGGCACTACGACGCGCAGGGGCTGCTGGTGCCCGCGCACGTCGACGCGCGTTCGGGCTACCGCTACTACCGCGCCGAGCAGGTGCCGACGGCGACGACGATCGCGCTGCTGCGCGGCCTGGACGTGCCGCTCCCGGTGGTGACGCGGCTCGCCGTCGCGGTCGTCGAGTGATCACCGCTCACCGCGCGCTGCTGTCAGCGCCTGCGGACGGTGCGCTGCACGCTGCGCATCTTCGCGCCCGCGGGCATCGGGCCCTTCGGCAGCGCCGCCGTGCGGGAGCCGAGCGCTGCGAGGCGGGCCTCGATCGTGTCCATCTCCTTCACGGAGATGTTGCGCGGGAGCTTCATCAGGTGGCGCTGCAGACCCTTGAGCGGGACCTGGCCCTCGTCGTTGCCGACGACGACGTCGTAGATCGGCATGGTGCCCGCGACGCGAGCGGTGCGCTTCTTCTCCTGCGCCAGCAGGCTCTTGACGCGGTGCGGGGCGCCCTCGGCCACGAAGATGATGCCGGGCCTGCCGATCACCCGGTGCACGGCGTCGAGGTGGGTGGTGCCCGCGACGCCCTGGGTGACGCGCCACTGGCCGCGCAGGTTGTCCAGCGCCCAGCCCGCGGCGCCGGGCTGTCCGTCGGCCTTCTGGTACACGTTGCGCTGCACGCGGCGACCGAACACGCTGATGGCGCCCAGGATGCCGACCGCGATGCCGATGGGCAGCAGGATCAGCCAGATCCCGAAGATCGCCCCGATCCCGACGGCCACTGCCACGCCCAGCAGGAAGGCGCCGAGCATCCACGGGATGAGCGCCTTGTCCTCCTTGCGCTGCATCTGGAACGCCTGCCAGATCTGCTTGCGGCGCGCCTTCGCCCCGGCACGCTTCTCCAGCCGTGCTGCCTTCTTCGCTGATTTGTCGATCTTCGCTGTCTTGTCGATCTTCCCAGCCTTGTCTGTCTTCCCAGCCTTGTCGGGCTTCCCAGCGGCCATGTCGCCCAGGATACGGGTCGGCCAGACTGGGGCCATGGGCGCGCTGGAGACGATCACCCGGTACTACGACGGCTGCACCACCGGCGACCTGGAGCAGATGCTCACGACGCTCGACCCGGACGTCGTGCACTACTTCCTGGCGCCCAACGTCGGCTCCACCCCGGTGCGGGGCGCGGAGCACCTGGCGCGGTACTGGCGCAAGGTCGCGGCGCTGATCGAGGCGCGCTGGGTGGTGGACCACGCGCTGGTCGGCGCGGACGAGACGGTGATCGAGTGGACGATGTTCCACCGGCCGCGTGGCGCCACCGAGCGGGTGGCGACCCGCGGCGCCGAGTGGTTCACCCTCGCCGCCGACGGGCGGATCGCCGAGATCCGCTCCTACTACCAGCTGCGCCCCGAGACCACCGAGCTCGACGGCTTCCCCTACGTCGAGCGCGGGTACTCGTCCCCCGACGCGGAACACGGCACGCTGCACCGCCCCGC
>JAKDLE010001019.1 GCA_030453005.1 Pseudonocardia sp.
CACGCCGTGAGCCCCCGCACCGCCCCCGAGCGGCGGGCGGCTCCCGCCCCGCCGGACGCGCTGAGCGCGCCCACCGTCGACTCGCACACCCATCTCGACGCCTGCGGGTGCGTCACCGCGGCCGAGGTGCGCGCGGTCATGGACCGGGCCGCGGCGGTGGGGGTCACGCGGGCGGTCACGATCGCCGACGACCTCGACGCGGCCCGCTGGGTGGTGCGGGCGGCGCACTGGGACTCCCGGGTCGCCGCCGCGGTGGCGTTGCACCCGACGCGGACGGCGGCCGTCACCGACGACGAGCGGGCGGAGATCGAGCGGCTCGCCGCCGACCCGCGCGTCGTCGCGGTGGGGGAGACGGGGCTCGACCACTACTGGGACCATGCCCCGCACGATGCGCAGGAGCGGGAGTTCCGCTGGCACATCGACCTCGCCAAGCGGCTCGGCAAACCGCTGATGATCCACGACCGGGACGCCCACGCGGACGTGCTGCGCATCCTCGGCGAGGAGGGGGCGCCGGAGACGGTGGTGTTCCACTGCTTCTCCGGCGACGCGGCGATGGCACGGGAGTGCGTCGACGCCGGGTACGTGCTGTCCTTCGCCGGGCCCGTCACCTTCAGGAACGCCCGCGATCTGCAGGAGGCGGCGGTGCTCGTGCCCGAGGAGTCGTTCCTCGTGGAGACCGACGCGCCGTTCCTGACCCCGCACCCGCACCGCGGTCGTCGAGGAGAGCCGTACTGCCTGCCGTGGACGGTGCGCGGGATCGCGGCGCTGCGCGGGGTGTCCGAGGAGCGGGTCGCCGACGCGGCCCGACGGAACGCCGAACGGGTCTTTGGGCTGGACGAGCTGCCGCCGGTCGCGCCGGACACCACGCCCGGCGTCGACGGCGCACGTTCGACGTAGCGAACCGGCCGCTCGGCGCTCACGGTGTGTTGTGAGTCGGTCTGAGCGCTCACTGTCCGTTACGGTTCCGTGATCGCTCAAGCCGGGGTGGGGAACGCTCCCCAGCACAGCGGTCGCGGTGGTCCGAGGCGCTCCCCCAGCTCCACGCCCGCGGGCCCCCGCGGCCGGTGATTCCTCCCCTGCCCGGGTCCGTCTGCAGGCAGGATCGGTGTGGTCGACGTCTCTGCGCGTGCGCGCCGCCGCGCCACGCTCGCCCGGGTAGGCGAACTCGCCCCCGGAGGACCCCCCGAGGTCCTCGCGGGCGACGAGTGGTTCGGCACCGCCGCACACCGGCACCTCGCCGCCCGGCCGGTCGCTGACCGTCACGAACCCGCGGTCGGTCGGGCCGCGCGGATGCGGCTGCTCCAGCGTCCGGACGCCGTCGGGTTCGGCACCGATCCCGGTGTCGAGCCGAGAGACGACACGCCCACCGGACGTATCCCGGTGGTGTCGTTCGACGACCTGACCGGTCCGACCCCCCGTGTCGTCGCCGGGCCCGCTGTCGCCGAACCCGCTGTCGTCCACGACCCGTGGACCGAGTCGTTCGCCACGGTCCCCGCCGCTCCCACGCTCCCCGCCGCTCCCACGGCGCCCGCCCCGGCCGCGCAGCCGGACGGCGCATCTCAGCCCCGCGATCCCGGCGCC
>JAKDLE010001020.1 GCA_030453005.1 Pseudonocardia sp.
GACGCGGTCGTGCACATGGCGGCGCTGTCCAACGACCCGCTGGGCTCGCTGGCGCCGGAGATCACCTACGACATCAACCACCACGCGTCGACGCGGCTGGCCCGGCTCGCGAAGGAGGCCGGTGTGCAGCGCTTCGCCTACGCCTCCACCTGCTCGGTGTACGGCGCCCAGTCCGGCGAGGACCTCGTCGACGAGGACGCCCCGCTCAAGCCCGTCACCCCGTACGCGATCTCCAAGGTGCGCGTGGAGGATGACCTCGCCGAGCTCGCCGACTCCGACTTCGTCCCGTTCTCGCTGCGCAACGCCACCGCGTTCGGCTTCTCGCCGCGGCTGCGCGCCGACATCGTGCTCAACAACCTCGTCGGCCGCGCCGTCCTCACCGGGGTCGTCAAGGTGCTCTCCGACGGCACCCCGTGGCGCCCGCTCGCGCACGCCGACGACATCGCGGGTGCGGTCGTCGCCGGGCTCGCGGCGCCTGCGGACGTGGTCCGCGCCCGCGCGTTCAACGTGGGCACGGAGCGCAACAACCGCACCGTCGCCGAGATCGCGCAGGCGGTAGTCGAGGCGGTGCCGGGCTCGACGCTGGAGATCACCGGCGAGGCGGGCAACGACCCCCGCAGCTACCGCGTCGACTTCGCACGGGCCCGCAAGGAGCTCGACTTCGAGGCGAAGTGGACCATCCCGGAGGGCGCCCGCCAGCTGGCGGCGGAGTACACCGAACGCGGCCTGACACAGGAGTCCTTCGACAACTCGTTCACGAGGCTGGCGGTCCTGAACCGCCGCCAGAAGGAAGGCACGCTGGACGCCAGCATGCGCGTCCTGTGACACCACCACCCGGAGTGCGGCTGTGGATGGGGCGAGGCGGCTTCGCTCGCGCTACCTCCCGGAGCCGTGATCACGAGGGCGGTCGTCGGCCAGCGTGTCCTGATTCGGGACAGCGCTTCTCGCGTTCGTCCGACGTCCGCAGGCTCATCACCGTGCCAAGTCAGGCCGACGCCTCGACCTCGACAAACTCACTGTCGGTGACCGTCAAAGGGGACCTGGCGACGCCATGATCATCGATTGGGCAGGTTAACGGCCGGATCTGACTGGAAACGCGCCCGAACTGACGATCATGGAGCTGGCCAGCGGTTGTGGTGGCCAGCCGCAACCGCGAACAGTCGCACAAGGCGAGAGATCAAGAACGCTGAAGCGGACGTTATTCGTCGGTGAGCCCTAGGTGCTGCACGGGCAACCAGCGGCTCTCGGCCGATCAGCTCCCCATCGCGGAGGACCTCGGTCGGGGACGACGACGGGGGCGGGACCGACGCTGCGCCATGCGCTCGCGGGAGAAGGCCTTCGAGTCGCGTCGCGGCACCGTCGCTCGACACCGGCGAGCTGCCGGCGGTGACTGATGAGCCCGGCTACCGGCACCGGTTCGGCCACGGTTGCTCAACCCGCGGCTACTGGACGGGATGGCGCCGTTCGTGCCTGCCTGTCAGGCGGCGCCGGCGGCCGCGGGGGTGTGTGCGGGGCGGGTGAAGGTTAAGCCGCCGCCGGCGGTGGCGGTGACGTTGTATCGGTGGTCGTGGATCACTGG
>JAKDLE010001021.1 GCA_030453005.1 Pseudonocardia sp.
CCGTGCAGGCCCGGTCACGGACGGGGCCCGCAGTGCACACTTCTGACGATCACCAGCGCAGGACGGCGCCGTGTCCGCTGCCCATGGCCCCGCGGTGCGGTCGCGTTCCGCGGAACGCGGGGCTAATGTCCCCCGGCCGACGCCCGCCTCGCCCGGCCTGCGGCCGTCCAGTGGCCCAGACCGTGGACGCCGCCGCCCGGCGGGCGGACGAGCCGGTGTCCGCCCGCTTCGACACCTCCGTCGCCGTCGAGCGCGCGGGCCACCGGTCCTGTTCCTGCACGCGGTCCGCTCCCCGGCCGACCGCTTCCCGCCGCACCGGCACGATCCCGCGTGCGGCGGTTGACTCACGTGCGGCGGTCGGCTCAGTAGCCTGCCGCCGCCCCCACGGTCTCCAACCGGTGGTGGTGCCGCCCGTCCTCACGCCGGGGCTCCGCCAGTGCGTGCGCCGCACGCCGCCGCCGCATCGCGTGGTCGGCAGAAGGGCGCACGGGCGGCGCAGGCGAGGGCACAGCCGCCGCGCTGAGCGCCTGGATCGGGATGGGCGCGGTCAGCGGGTCGCGCCGGAACCGGTCCACCTCGTCGGTGGGCCGAACCGCTGCCTCCTGCTGCCTGCCGCGCCATCCGCCACCGCGGTTGAGGGCATGGAAGATCGGCGTGAGCACGGCGTCCTCGTCGAAGGCGTGCCGCCCCGACGGCGCACCGGCCGATCCCGGTGTCGACTCGCGCCCCCGGCCCGTGGACCGTCGCAGCTCGCCGTAACCCCTGACCCGTTCCGACACACGCACCTCCGTGGCTCCTCATGCGCCTCAGGAAGCTCCCGCGACCGGTCCAACTCGTCTAGACCGTTCAGCGCATACAACACCCACAACGGGGACACCCGACAGGGGAAACGGGCTCGGAGAAGTCGTTACAGGTCCTCGGCGCGATTACGCTCGTTCGGGTGGATTCCCGCCCCGCACGGGCCGGTCCACGTATGCGGACGGTGCGCGCTGCAGTCGACGGCCCCCGGAATCCGGCCGGCGGTGACGGGTGCGTTCCCGATCCGTGCGGAGCGCGACGTCGGCGGTGGCCGTGCGGCCCGCGGTCGATCCTCGGATCTCCAGGCCGGATCCGGCTGTCGTCGACGGACGGCGGCCCGGTGCAGGCGAGGGCGGATGCGCCGTCGACCCGCAGGCCCCACCGGTCGACGGGCCACCGACCAGGGCCGATGCTCGTAGTCGACCATCCATCGCTGCGGCGCGGCGCCGGTTCTCGTGGGTGCATGCGGCGCGGACGGAGCGTGGTTGCTTCCGCGTCGGGGGGGCGGGCGACGGCCACGGTAATGCGGAGAGTGACAGACCTCCCACCAATCGGACGTAGTGAAGCCCCGTGTGGTCGTCAATCACACAGGTGTCGTTCGACGTCTCGTGTTCGGAACGGCCTGGGGCGCATCACTAACGGCCGCACGTCGTCAGAGGGTTCTCCGGAGTTCTCGAATCGCGAATCGTCCGTACCGCGCGCGAACCCCCCGGGGAACGGTGAGCACCGCGCGAGCGGCGCGGCAGGCCGGTTCGGCGAGGTCGAGTACGCCCGACACCT
>JAKDLE010001022.1 GCA_030453005.1 Pseudonocardia sp.
CCGTCCACGACGTCACGGGGCTCTGGGCGGTCGGCGCGCTGCTCGTGCTCACCGGCACGTTCCTCGCCACCGCGCTGGTACTGCCGGCGGCCGCGGGCGTCCGGCTCGCGCGCCGGGGCGGCGCGGTCAGCCGGTGAGATGGTGGTAGTTCGCCGGACGCAGCCGCATCGCGTGCAGCACGTGGGGCGGGGTCGCCGGGGGCGACGACGTCGGCGACGGTGGCCGGGTCGCCGCTGTCGACGGCCGCCCAGAACGGCGCGGTGACGTCGGTGTGCGTCGTGGGCGGAGCCTCCAGCCAGTGCCGGCGCCGCTCGTAGACCGAGGACGGCAGCACGGCGCGCCCCGCCCCGGCCGGGAGCGCCGCCGCCCACGTGACGGGCAGCCCGCGGGCCCACGCCTCCGCGGCGGCGCGCAGGAAGCGCGGCCAGCCGGGTGCGTCGCGGCGCAGGGTGGCGAGGGTCGCTCCCTCCCCCGAGTCGGCGCCGGTGTCGAGGTGGTCGAGGGTGGCGGCGATGGCCCCGCCCAGCACCGGGTGCGGGCCGACCTCGAGGAAGGTGCGCCGCCCCGCGGCCGCCTGGGCGGTGATGGCGTCGGCCAGCCGGACGGGCGCACGCAGGTTGGCGTACCAGTACGCAGCGTCGAGACGGCCGTCGCCGACTGCTGCCCCGGTCACCGTGGACTGCATCGGCACGCGCGGCGCCGCCGACACGACGTCGGGCAGCTCGCTGAGCAGCGGCTCCTCCACGGGGGCCATGAGCGAGGAGTGCGAGGCGTAGGCGATGTCGACGCGCCCGCACCGGACGCCGTCGGCCCGGCACGACTCCTGCAGCGCCGTGAGGGCGGGCGTCGGTCCGGACGCGACGGCGTTCGTGGGCGAGTTGAACGCGCCGACGGTGAGGTCGCCGCCGAGCGCGTCGATCCGCGCCCGCAGCGCGTCCGGGCTCTCCAGGACGGCCAGCATGCCGCCGGTGTCGCCCGGCAGGCCGGCGATCAGCCGGCTGCGGACGGCGACGACGCGTGCGGCCTCGGTGCGCGAGAGCGCCCCCGCGGCCGACGCGGCCGCCATCTCGCCCTGCGACTGCCCGATCACGGCGGCCGGACGCACCCCGAACGCCGCCCAGAGTGCGGTCAGCCCGGCGCAGACGGCCCACTGCACCGGCTGGACCACGTCGGTCCGGTTCCACGGTGGGGCGCCGTCGGCCCCGGTGAGGACGTCGTGCGGGGAGAAGTCGAGGTGAGCAGCCAGCGCCTCGGCGCAGGCGTCGAACTCGGCGCGGAACACCGGGGAGGCGAGCAGATCGGCGCCCATGCCGGCCCACTGCCCGCCCTGCCCGGGGTAGACGAACACGGCGGCGGCGTCGGTGGCGCGGCCGGTCACGACGGCGTCGCCTGCCGTGCCGCCGGCGAGAGCGGCAAGGTCGGCGAGCGCGGCGGCCCGGCCGCCCCGGCCCGGTTCGGTGAGGACGACGGCGCGGTGCGCACGGGCCGCTCGCCCGGTGGCGAGGGTGGCGGCGACGGCGGTCAGGTCGACGTCGGGCTGGGCGATCAGGTGCTCCCGCAGGGCGGCGGCCTGCGG
>JAKDLE010000118.1 GCA_030453005.1 Pseudonocardia sp.
CAATTTTCCTCAACGAGAACAGCAAGGTCATCGTCCAGGGCATCACGGGCGGTGAGGGCACCAAGCACTCCACGAAGATGCTGACGGCAGGCACGAACATCGTCGGCGGCGTCAACGCCCGCAAGGCGGGCACCTCCGTCACCATCGGCGGCCCAGACCATTCCCGCGACCTCACGGTGTTCGGCACCGTCGAGGAGGCCATGAAGGAGACCGGCGCCGACGTCAGCGTCGTCTTCGTGCCGCCGAAGTTCGCCAAGGACGCCGTGATCGAGGCGATCGACGCGGGCATCGGGCTGGCCGTCGTCATCACCGAGGGCATCCCGGTGCACGACTCGGCGTACTTCTGGGCGCACGCCTGCGCCACCGGCAACCTCACCCGGATCATCGGACCGAACTGCCCCGGGGTCATCTCCCCGGGCAAGTCCAACGCGGGCATCATCCCGGCCGACATCGCGGGGGCCGGGAAGATCGGTCTCGTGTCCAAGTCGGGCACGCTGACCTACCAGATGATGTACGAGCTGCGCGAGATCGGCTTCTCCACCGCCATCGGCATCGGCGGCGACCCGGTCATCGGCACCACGCACATCGACGCGCTGGAGGCCTTCGAGGCCGACTCCGAGACCGCCGCGATCGTCATGATCGGTGAGATCGGAGGCGACGCCGAGGAGCGCGCGGCCGACTACATCAAGGCCAACGTGACCAAGCCGGTCGTCGGCTACGTCGCCGGGTTCACTGCGCCCGAGGGCAAGACGATGGGCCACGCCGGCGCGATCGTGTCCGGCTCGGCAGGCACCGCGCAGGCCAAGAAGGAGGCCCTGGAGGCCGCAGGCGTCAAGGTCGGCAAGACCCCCAGCGAGACCGCCGACCTGATGCGGGAGATCGTCGCGGCCCTGTAGGCGCGCCGGTCTCGTGGTTGCAGTTAAGGCCACCTTCCCGCAACCAGGCGGCAGGAAGGTGGCCTTGCTGCAACCAGCGGGTGGGCGGGCGTGATGGACTAGCGTTCGCCGCGCCCGTACGCCGGACCGCGGGAGTCCGCACGGAGGGGAGCAGCTCACGATGACCCAGCAGCCCGATTCGACCTCGACGGCCGCCACCGGGACCGACGGCCGCTCGGCGTCCGGCCCGGCCCGCCTGCTGGCGCTCGGCGCCGCCGCGCTCGTGGTGGTGATCTACCTGCTCGGCTTCTTCGACGCCACGTCGTTCACCAGCGGCTTCCTCGGGGCGCTCATTCTGGGGGGCGGACTCCTGACGGGGGCGTCGGTGCTGCCCAAGGTGGGTCGCGTCCTGCTGCCCGGGGTGATCCTGCTGCTCGTCGGCACGCTGCAGGTGCTGCAGACGATCAGCAGTGCGTCGGAGTTCGGGGGGAGCGCGAGCGGGATCTCGGTCGTCAGCCTGGTGCTGGCGTTCCTCGCACTGGCGTTCGCCGCCGGTGCGCTGCTGATGGACGTCGGCATGATCAAGGCCCCTCGCCCGAGCGCGTCGTCGGGATACGGCCAGCCCGGCTACGGGCCGGGCGGGTACCCGGCCCAGCCCGGCTACGGCTACGCACCACAGGGCCACGGCCAGCCCGGCTACGGGCAGCCGGGCTACGGCCAACCCGCCTATGGGCAGCCGGCCTACGGGCAAGCGGCCTACGGGCAAGCGGCCTACGGGCAGCCGGGCTACGGGCAGCCGAGCTACGGCCAGCCCGATTACGGCCAGCCGGGATATGGCCAGCCGGGATACGGGCAGCCGGGCTACGGCCAGCCCGGTCACGGGCAGCCCGCGGGATACGGACAGCCGAGCGGGTACGGCCAGACGCCCGGCTACGGCCAGACGCCCGGCTACGGCGGCCGGCCCGCCGAGGCGTCCGGGTCGGCGGAGGCCACCACGTCGATCCCCACCCCCGAGTCGAGCACCTCGGAATCCGGGTCCGGCTGGTACAGCGGCTCGAGCTCGGCCGCCACACCCACCTCGGGATCGCCGGTCGCGCCCGCCACGGGTGAGGGCGCACCGGGCTCGGCGACCGACCCGTCCGGTACGTCGGACACGCCCGCGTCGGAGGACGCGGAGAAGCGCCCGTTCCCCAAGTCCCACGACCAGCCGCCGACCTCCTGACGGCGATCCTCGCAGCGCTCTGACCCTGCCGGCCGGTTCGCCTTGAGCCGGCACACCGGTTCCGCAGGTCGACTGTGACCGTGCCGCGACGACGATCGGCGACGGGCATGCGGCAATCGACACGCCGTCGCGGGGTCGGGCAGTGATCACCGTCTGGCGCACGGTGCTGCGGTCTCCGCTGCGGGAACGTGCGACCGGGCCGGGATCACGGACCCGCGTGCCGCGCAAGATCGCTCCGAGGCGCACGTCGGTGCACCGGTGGCCGCAGAGGTGTGCGGTTCACGGTGATCTCCGCTGCGGAGACCCGGTGCCGCCGCGACCCGGATCGCCTCTGCGGGGCTCGAGACCCGGGCTCGCCAGTAGGGTCCGCTCTCACCCGTCCGTACGCCCGTGCGGCGTGCCTGCCCGATCACGGCGGGTCGCGCTGCGACCCTGGGGACGTGACTCGCACCCTTCACGGCCCCGATCAGGAACCGGGTGCCGCCGCGACGCCCGACCCGGACGGCCTCGACCGCCTGCGGATCCTGCTCGCCGTCGCGATGGGCACCGTCATCGTCAGCTACGCGCTGCTCGTACCCGCCGCGGCGGCGGTGGTGCTGACCGCGGGGGCCGGGATCTCGATCGACGGCGCGTTCGCCGCCGCCATCCCGCTGTGGCTGGCCGCGCACCAGATCCCGCTCGTGCTCGGCGGCCAACCGCTCAGCGTGTTGCCGCTGCTGCCCACGTTCGTCGTCTTCGCGGTGGTGGCCGTCGGCGCCGGATGGTCCGTACGACGGCTCGGTGGCCACCTGCGGGCCGACGCGGGTGCCGTCCTCGCCACCGTCGCGGGAGCACACGCCGCCGTCGCCGTGCTGGGCAGCGCGCTGCTGCCGCGCGCCGCGGAGGTCGCGGCGGCCCCGTGGGCCGCGCTCGTCGGGTCCGGGGTGCTGACGGCGGCCGCCGCCGCGGCCGGGATGGTGCGCGCGTGTGGCCTGCCGCCCGAGTGGCGGGGACCGGAGTGGGCCCGGGTGGCCGCGCGCGGTGCGGCGCTGGCTGTCACCGGGCTGCTCACGGTGGGCGCGCTCGCGCTGGTCGCGGGCCTGGTGCTCGGCGCCCCGGAGGTGGCTGCCGCCTACCGTGACCTGGCCCCCGGCGTCGGGGCCGGGGTGGGCGTCACGTTGCTGGCGGTGTCCTACCTGCCCAACGCCGTACTCGCCGGGCTGGCGTGGACGTTGGGCCCGGGGTTGACCGTCGGTTCCGCCGCGGTGTCGCCGTTCGGGGTCACGGCGGGGGAGGCGTCGGTGTTCCCGCTGCTCGCCGCCCTGCCCACGGGACCGCCGCCGACGTGGACGGGGCTCGCCCTCGTCGGGCCCGTCGCCGTCGGCGTGCTGCTGGGGGTGTTCGCGCGCCGCAGTGGCGGGTCGGCCCGGAAGATCGCCTGCGGCGCCGTGGCGGGGGCTGCGGCGGCCGTCGGGCTGCTCGCCTGGCTCGCAGGCGGGCGGCTCGCCGCCGGACCCTACGACCCGGTGCGGCTGCCCGTGGAGCTGCTGGTTCCCGCGGTGCTGCTGCTGGTCGGGTTGCCTGCGGTGCTCATCGCCCTCACGGTGCGGCGCGACGGTCCCTGGGAGGACCCCTACGAGTACGAGGACGACGACCTCGTCGAGAGCGGATCCGTGGCCGCCGACGACGGGGAGGCCCGCGAGCCCGCCGACGAGCAGACCGGTGACGCGGCCCGCGACGGAGCGACCGACGAGGCCGAGTCGTCCGTGGAGCCGGATCGGGAGGGGCCCGAGGAGGAGCCCGGCGACACCGAGCGGACGACCGGTCGCCCGGACCCGTGCGGTGGAGTGGAGACCGACGCCGTGGCCGGGCCCGCCGCGCTGCCCGTGCTCGTCGCCGAGGGGGCGCCGCTCCCTGCGGCCGAGCGGTCCGGGGAGGTGGAGCGGCCTGACGAACAGCCCGACCGGTCGCGTTCCGAGACGGCCGGGTCCGATGTCGCCGAGCCTGGTGTGCCGCAGGAGCCCGCCGTTCAGGAGCCCGCCGTTCAGGAGCCCGCCGTCCAGGAGCCCGACGTCCGTCAGGCCGACGTGGCGGGGGCCTCGGCGGAACGGCCCGTGGAGGGCCGCGGCGCCGGGACGTCCGGCGGCGAGCCCGACCGGCGGTCGCGCCGCGGGCGCAGCCGTGGAGGGCGGGGCGGTGCGCGTCCCGTCCGCCGGGGCCGCCCGGCTCGCGGCCCCGAGCCCGAGGTGCGCCGCGAGGTGGCGGCCACCGCGACCCACGACGGTGCCGCTCGGCACGCCCCGACGGAGCACCCGAAGCCCCGCACGGTCGGCGAGCTGGTGGCGCAGCGGGCGCGGGAGGCGGCGGCCCGGGAAGCGGCCGACGGGGCCGAGCCGCGAGCGTCGGACGGACCCGACCCAGCGCCGTGAGGGCGACACCGAGGGCGGCCCGAACGGCTCCGCCCTCGGTGTGACCTGCACCGCCGCCTACGCTTGGGGCCCCGCTGATCACCGTCGAGGACCCGAGGAGCCGTCGTGACCACGTCACCGAGCCGTCGTCGGGTGGAGATCCCCGACCCGGCCAGGGTGGTCGTGCTGCTGTCGGGTGCGGGAACGCTGCTGCAGGCCCTGATCGACGCCGACCTGCCCGCCGAGATCGTGGCGGTCGGGTCCGATCGACCCGGTGTGGAGGGTCTCGCCCGCGCGGAACGGGCCGGGATCCCCTCGTTCGTGCTGCGGGTGACCGAGCGCGCCGACCGCGCCGCGTGGGACACCGCGCTCGGCGAGACGGTGGCGTCCTACCGGCCGGACCTCGTCGTCAGCGCCGGCTTCCTGAAGATCCTCGGGCCGGGTTTCCTGGCCGGGGTCGGTTGCCCGGTGCTCAACACGCATCCCGCGTTGCTGCCCGCGTTCCCCGGCGTCCGTGGGGTGGCCGACGCGCTGGCCTACGGGGTGAAGGTCACTGGGGCCACGGTCCACCTCGTCGACGACGGCGTGGACACCGGTCCGGTGCTCGCCCAGGCGCCGGTGCTCGTCGAGTCCGGCGACACCGTCGACACGCTGCACGAACGCATCAAGATCGAGGAGCGGCGGTTGCTCGTGGGCACCGTCGCCGCGCTGGCCCGGCAGGGGGCCACCGTGACCGGACGAGAGGTGACCATTCCGTGAGCTCCGAGCGACGACCGGTGAAGCGCGCGCTGATCAGCGTCTACGACAAGGCGGGGCTGCTGGAGCTGGCCACCGGGCTGCACGCGCTCGGGGTGGAGGTCGTGTCCACCGGCTCGACCGCGCAGCGGATCGCCGACGCGGGCGTGCCCGTCACGCCGGTGGAGCAGCTGACGGGATTCCCGGAGTGCCTCGACGGGCGGGTCAAGACGCTGCACCCGCGGGTGCACGCCGGTCTGCTCGCCGACACCCGCAGGCCCGAGCACCTCGCGCAGCTCGCCGAGCTCGGCATCGCGCCGTTCGACCTGCTGGTGTCGAACCTCTACCCGTTCACCGAGACGGTGGCGTCGGGCGCCTCGCCCGCGGAGTGCGTCGAGCAGATCGACATCGGTGGCCCCGCGATGGTCCGCGCGTCCGCGAAGAACCACGACAGCGTCGCCGTCGTGGTCGACCCGCGGCGCTACGGGTGGGTCATCGAGGCGTTGCGTGAAGGTGGATTCACGCTGCGGGACCGCCGGCTGCTCGCCAGAGACGCGTTCGGACACACCGCCACCTACGACGTCGCCGTGGCGTCCTGGATGGGGAGCGTACTGGCGGAGGATCCCGATGGCGGCGTCTTCCCGTCCTGGGTCGGTGCGAGCTGGCAGCGCTCGGCCACCCTGCGCTACGGGGAGAACCCACACCAGGCCGCGGCGCTCTACGTCTCCGGCGCACCCGGGCTCGCGGGCGCCGAGCAGCTGCACGGCAAGGAGATGTCCTACAACAACTACGTCGACGCCGACGCGGCCTGGCGCGCCGCGCACGACCACGACGGCCCGTGCGTCGCGATCATCAAGCACGCCAACCCGTGTGGTGTCGCGGTGGGCGTCGACGTCGCCGAGGCCCACCGCAAGGCGCACGCGACCGATCCCGTCAGCGCGTTCGGCGGGGTGATCGCCTGCACCGGCGAGGTCAGCGTGGAGATGGCCGAGCAGGTGGCGGAGGTGTTCACCGAGGTCGTGCTCGCCCCGTCCTACGCCGACGGCGCGCTGGAGGTCCTCACCCGCAAGAAGAACGTCCGCGTCCTTGCTCTGCACACCCCGACGCACCGGGGCGGCGTCGAGATGCGCCCGGTCTCCGGCGGCCTGCTCCTGCAGCAGCGCGACGCGGTCGACGCCCCCGGCGACGACCCGGCGAACTGGACCCTCGCCACCGGCGACCCGGTGCCCGCCGACGTACTCGCCGACCTCGTGTTCGCCTGGCGCGCGTGCCGCTCGGTGAGGTCCAACGCGATCCTGCTGGCGTCCGGCGGTGCGGCCGTCGGAGTGGGGATGGGGCAGGTCAACCGCGTCGACGCCGCCCGCCTCGCGGTGGCGCGGGCCGGTGACCGGGCCCGCGGCTCGGTGGCAGCCTCGGACGCCTTCTTCCCGTTCCCCGACGGCCTCGAGGTGCTGCTGGAGGCGGGGGTGCGGGCGGTCGTGCAGCCCGGCGGCTCGGTGCGCGACGGCGAGGTCACGGAGGCCGCCGCGGCGGCGGGCGTCGCCCTCTACCTGACGGGCACGCGCCACTTCGCGCACTGACCCACCGACGACCGGCCAGCTGGCGCCATCGTCCGAACACGGCCGTGCCCAGGTCGGGTTGCGCGCCTACGGCCGCGAGTGCGTGGACGGTGTCGACGTCCACGACCCGTGGCCGGATCGGCGGAAACCCCCCGGACTGTCTGTTCCGGCTACTACTGTCTGCCGGAACCAGAAGATGGGCCGCGGCGGGCGGTGGGCTGGGCGAGACCGGAAGGCGACGAGGGATTGTTCCGTCCCGGGGGAAGCATTCATGTGGTGGCGTGTCGTTCGATCCTGTCCGCTACGGCCCTGCTCGCGGTGGCGGCCTCAAGCGTGGCGTGCGCCGCCGCGGGCACGACCATGCCAGAGGCGCCGGCGGCCACTCCCACCGCCACGGGAGCACCTGCTCCCCGCTCCACGGCCGTGCTCGCCTTCGCCGGTGACGTCCACTTCGAAGGCGCCGCCGCGGCGGGGATCACCGACGGTCTCGGCTCGGCGTTCTCGGTGCTGGCCGCGGCCGACGCCGCCGTCGTGAACCTCGAGACGGCGATCACGGCCCGGGGTGAGCCTGCCCCCAAGGAGTACACCTTCCGCGCACCTCCCCAGGCCCTCTCCGCGCTACGGGAGGCGGGAGTCGACGCGGTGTCCCTCGCCAACAACCACGGCATGGACTACGGGGCGACGGGCCTGACGGACACGCTCGCGGCGGGACGCGAGGCCGGGCTCGCGATCATCGGCGCCGGTGCGGACGCGGCCGCGGCGTTCGCCCCGTGGCGAGCGACGCTGAACGGCATCGACGTGGCCGTGCTCGCCGCGACCGACGTCCTGGACACGAGCACCATCGACGACTGGACGGCCGGACCCGATTCCGCGGGCCTGGCCTCGGCCAAGGACCCGCAG
>JAKDLE010001023.1 GCA_030453005.1 Pseudonocardia sp.
TGGTGCCGCTCGGCGCCACGACGGCGAGCGACCTGTCGGTGGGCATCGTGTGGTTCAACGCGATGGAGGTCGTGATGTGGGCGGCGCTGTGGATGGCGGGCTGGGGCACCAACTCGGTGTGGGGTCTGGTCGGCGGCTACCGGTTCGTCGTGCAGGGTCTGTCCTACGAGCTGCCGCACATGTTCGCGTTGATCACCGTGGCCACCGGCGCCGGTTCGCTGAGCGTCTCCGGCGTCGTCGCCGCGCAGGACGGGCTGTGGTTCGTGGTGTGGATGCCGGTGGCGTTCGCGGTGTTCCTGCTGTCCGCATTGGCGCTGTCGTTCACCGGGCCGTTCGACACGGCCACGGGGCGCGACGTCGCGGGCGGGGTGCTGGCCGAGTTCTCCGGTGTGGACCGACTGTTGCTGCTGGCCGGTCGGTGGCTGCTGCTGGCCGCGGCGGCGGCGATGTCGGTGGCGCTGTTCCTCGGCGGGGGAGCGGGACCGCTGCTGCCCGCGTGGCTGTGGACCGTCGTCAAGACCGTCGCGGTGCTGGGGCTGCTGGTGTGGGTCCGCAGCCGGACCGCGACGGTGCGGATGGACCGCTTCGCGGAGTTCGGCTGGGTCGTGCTGGTCCCGCTGACGCTGCTGCAGGCGCTCGTGGTGGCCGTGGTCGTCGTGGGAACAGGGGTGTGAGATGGCCGAGGCAGTGATCTTCTGGGTCTGCGCGGTCGGAGCCGTGGCCACCGGGGTCGCGGTGTTCCGCGTCGACTCGATGGCGCGCGCGACGTTCGCGCTGCTCGCCTCGTTCGTCTTCGCCGCGATCCCGCTGCTGCTGCTCGGGCTGTCCTACCTCGGCGTGCTCGTCATCCTCATGATGATCATGGAGATGGTGGTGATGGCCGTCTTCATGATCATGCTGATGATGAACCCGGCCGGGCTGATGCCGATGACGATGGTGCACAACCAGCGCGGCTCGCTGGTGATCGCGGCGGGCACGTTCGTCGTGCTCGCCGCGGGCGTGCTGCTCGTCGACTGGCCGGAGCGTGGCGGCGAACCACCGCCAAACGTCACGTACGCGCTCGGCGAGGCGCTGATGGGCTCGCACATGCTGGTGATGCTGGTGATCGGGCTGGGCCTGTTCGCCACGATCGTCTCCTCGGTCGTGCTCGCGCACCCGCGCGGGCGCTACGACCGCTTCGGCGACGACCTGCGCGGCCACCCCGCCGACGACCCGATCCGGGGGGCCGGGCGATGACGTTGGAGGCGTTCCTGCTGCTCGCGGCCGCGCTGCTGGCCGTCGGGCTCTACGGCGCGCTGTCCCAGCAATCCATCGTGATGATCATGATGGGGCTGGAGCTGATGGTGAACGCCGTGATCGTCGCGGCCGCCGCGTTCTGGTTCTACGTCTCGCCCGCGCAGCCCGACGGCCAGGTGGTCGTCCTGGTCGCGGTGACGCTGATGGCGGTGGAGATGGCGATGGGCTTCGCGGTCGCGGTCGCGATCTTCCGCTCCGGCGAGATCGACATGACCGACCTGGCCGCCGAGCTCAGGGACTGACGTGGGACTCCTGCTGGTCGGGCTCGTGGCGGTGCCG
>JAKDLE010001024.1 GCA_030453005.1 Pseudonocardia sp.
ACGGGCCGCCGCCCGGCCGACGGCCCGCGCAACCGCTCCGCACCGGGCGGGCCCGGCGACGACGCCGCCGGCCCCACCCGGCACCCACGCACGCCGGCCGCACCCGAGAACCGGAAGCCGGACGCCCGGCGACCCGAGGACAAGCGACCCGAGGACAAGCGACCGGCGGACGACGACCACGTCGGTCCCCCTCACCCGCCGCGGAAACGGCCCGCGAACGAGCGACCGGCAGACCGACGGCCGGGAGGCCGGGCCGCCGCCATCGGTACCCACCGGTCGCCGACCCCACCACCCGTGCGGCGCACCGGCCGCCGCAGGCCGCGCACGCTCGGGCGGGCCCTGCTGACCACCGCCGCGGCCACCGCCGCGCCCGGTACCGGCCACCTGATGCTCCACCGCAGGCGCACCGGCGGCCTCATTCTCGGCGCCTTCGTCGCCACCGTGGCCGCGCTGGTCCTCCTGGCGCTCACGCTGCGCCGCTCCGACCTGCTCGCGACGCTGACCTCCACCCGGGTGCTCGTCCTCGGCGCCGCGGCCTGCGTCCTCGTGGGGACCGCCTGGATCGCGGTGGTCATCCGCACCTGGGTGATCGCGCAACCACGCGGGCTGGACCCCGGCCGTCGCGCCCTCGGGATCGCCTGCGTGACCGCCCTGTGCCTGACGGTGGCCGCGCCGCTCGGGTTCGCCGCCAACCTCGCCAACTCCCAGCGCGCCCTGCTCAACGAGCTCTTCACCGGTGGCAGGGGCACCTCGGCCGCCGAGGCCATCGGGAAGCCGCGGCTCAACCTGCTGCTCGTCGGCAGCGACGCCGGGCCGGACCGCACGGGCACCCGCACCGACACGATCATGGTGGCCAGCATCGACACCGCCACCGGCCGCACCACGCTGTTCAGCCTCCCCCGCAATATCCAGTACGCCCAGTTCCCGTCGGGCTCGCCGATGGCCGAGGAGTTCCCGGACGGCTTCCACAACGACGCCGAGCCCAACTCGGGCGACTTCCTGCTCAACGGCGTCTACGCCTACGGCAACCGGTTCCCCGACCTCGCGCCGGACGAACCCACCGACGACCCGGGGCTGAACCTGCTCCACCAGACCGTCGGCTACATGCTGGGGCTGCACCTCGACTACTTCATCGAGGTCAACATGGAGGGCTTCGCGTCCATCGTCGACGCGCTCGGCGGGGTCCGCGTCGACGTCGGGCCCGAGCCCATCCCGGTCGGCGGCATCACCCCCAGCGGCCGCCGGGTGGAGCCCGACCGGTACATCGAGCCGGGCGTCCAGCAGCTCGACGGCGAGGACGCACTGGCGTTCGCCCGCTCCCGCACCGACTCCACCGACTACGTGCGGATGGGCCGCCAACGCTGCCTGATCCAGAGCATCCTCGACCAGACCTCCCCCGCCGAGCTGGTCACGAACTTCCAGTCCGTCGCGAGCGCCACCACCGCCAACGTCTCCACCAACATCCCGCGGCAGGTGCTGCCTGCGCTGCTGTCGATCGTCGACGAGCCGCTGGAGTTGGAGAGCGTGGCGTTCGACCCCAACCTGCCCGCCCCCGACGAGCCCGACGGCCG
>JAKDLE010001025.1 GCA_030453005.1 Pseudonocardia sp.
AGGGACCATCGAGTCCCAGCTAGCTGCATAACGGATCAGTAACGCAACAGTCTCTGAGCGGCAACGGCTGCGCGCTTGTCCCCGACATCGACCCACATGCCGTCCGCACCTGCTCGCGGTGCGCGAGCGAACGGCCGCTGGTCCATAATCGACGCCGTCTCGGCCTGACCAGGTCCGGCCCGCACACCCGTGTTGGTCAGCACGCTGCTGGTCCCACCGCTGGGCTGTCGCGACATGGGGCGGGTCGACTACCTGCCGTAAGCCGGCTTTCCGGGTCACCGCGACCACGACCGGCTCCAGCAGGTGTTCCGCGAGCAGTGCGCGACGGCGGTCCAGCAGTCCGGACCGCTGTCCAGCCCGGACCGTCGCAAGGCCGAGGCCCCGTTCCTGGCTGACAGGCTCGGCCGGAGAGGCGGGTGACACCGGCCGAGCGCGACCCAGCGATCAGTCCGACCGCCCGCCCGCAGGCGTCACCGGCTGCTGCGCCGTCTGGTCACTCACCGCCGCACGACAAAGACGTAGGGCCTCTGTGACGACCAGGTCGGCGATCTACTCCTCGGTCACCGCGCCGAGTTCCCGAACCAGCACCGCGGCGTCCCGGTCGGCGGTGTCCGGGCCGACCCGCAGGTCACGGGTCGAGGCCAGCGACGGCCCGTCCCAGTCGAAACCCGGCCCGACCTGCACCGCCCAGGGAAACGCCCACGCCGGTTCCTCGGACGGCGCACCGGCCAGCAGCACCGCGACCCCGCCACCCGGGGTGTCGATCACACACTCGACATTCGCGGCGCGGACCAGCTCGGCGACCCGGTCCAGCTCGATCACCGCGGACCCGCCGCCCGGCGCGTCGTGATCGGGTCGCACTGCCGGGCGAGCGACCTCGTCGAACATAAGGCGGCCTGCAGCCCCGCGGGTGGTGACGACACGGCCATCGAGCTGGTCGAACGTTCGGTCCGGGTCGATCCCCAACTGGGCGAACCACTCGGACACGATCGCGACAACGTCCCCGCCGTCCCACGACCCGTCACGGCCCTCGACTGCCTTGAGCTGCACGAACAGGGCTAGAACAGCGCGCACCGCGGGCAGGTCGACATCCAGCACCAGGGAGCCATCGCGGTGCTGCATGACCAGCAGGTCGGCCAGCTCGGTGGCGGACACCACCCGGGGCGGCAGCGGGCCGCAGTCGCGGCCGCGCAACCGATCAATCTCCGCGTCGGCGTCGGCACCGATGTCGGCGGGCCGCCCGAAGCTACGAGCCCGAATCTGGTCCATCAGCGCGAACGCCGCGCCGCGCCGGTGCGCGCGACGCCAGCTCGCATCGGTCCACGCCCGGAGCCCGTCGTCGGGTTCGATCAGGTCCCGACACGCCAGCAACACCCGGTCCTGCAGGCGGTAGGTCGCCGGGGTGCCATCGGGATGCGCGGTGTCGTAGACCATCAGCTGCACGACGTCGTCGACGATGACGACGCGGGCCACGAGGACGTAGGTGGCGGCGCCGTGGCCGGGGTGGTGGATGAGGTCCCCGACGCGCAACTGCCCGGCAGGGATCGTGGGGAACGAATTCGGAACGATGG
>JAKDLE010001026.1 GCA_030453005.1 Pseudonocardia sp.
GCACACCGCCAAGCTAATCAGTGCCGCGCTGACGGCGAGCCGGGAGCGGTGACCTGTACTCCCGGCTCGCCGTCGGTCAGGACGTCCAGCAGTGCGAGCACATGCCCTTGTCGTTGGCCCGCGCCGCGCCCGTCGTCGTCCACACCGGGGAGTGCACGGTCCGTCCGCGCTGACGCGCCACGTTCACAGTGTGCGCGTACTTCACGCACTCGGTGGTGCGGTGCACGTTCCTGCTGCGCGCCGTGACGAACCCGCGCGTGTTCGGGTCGGCCGGCCACTGCCGCGCACGCTGCTCGGGCGTGCCGACCTGATCCGGACGCCGGTCCGCCGCGGCCGGCTCGACGGTCGGGGCCGGCTCCTCGTCCCACACCTGCGGGTCGCCGGGACGGTCAACCGCGCCGGTCTCGGGGTTCATCCGCAGGCCGGTCGGGATATGACCGGACCGAGGTCGGCCGGCCGACGTCCGAGTGTCCACGCCGCACCACTCTGCGAACTCGAAGACGTCGAAGTTCGGATCGAGGTGGCCGAGCACCTGCGCGGCCACCCACATCACGTTCGTGCGCACGTTGTCCGTCTCGGACCCGGTGAGCTGCTGGGGCGTTGCGCGGTGGCCGTCGTGGTCGCGCTGGTGGCCGGCGCGGTCGAGACGGAAGGGGGCGTCCGACCAGTCGTGATAGTTGATCTCCGCGGCGAACTCGCGGGCAAGGCGATTCAGGGCCATGTGTTCCTCCGAATGGATCTTGCGTGGTAGACGCCCCCCGACGGGGCATCCGCGCAAACCGTACCGGTCGCCATCGCCGTCGCCGTCGTCAGCCGCGGCTGGCCACACCCGGTGGTCGGCGGCCGGCGCGTCCACGCCCGCCCGGAGGGCGTTGGGTCCTCCGTCTCGATCACCGGCGTCCCGTCGGGCTCCAGGCTGTAGACGATCTCGTCGCGCAGCGCGTCCGCGTAATCGCCCTCAGCGGTGACCCCGTCGGCCTCGGCCAGCTCCTCCGGCCAGATGATCGCCGTCCCGGTCCGCCACGGTCGGTCGGTCGCTGACGGAAGCCACAACGGTTACCGGGGCCACCTTGGCTACAGTGCGTCGCCATGCCCGTGAAGTACCCGCGGACCGTGGACGACGCCTGGCGCCGTCTGCGCTCCCTGCGTCACAGCCCGCCCGACTTCGCCGCCCGAGGCGAACGCAAGGACACCTTCTCCGGGGCACTGGAGCAGTCCGAGCAGTTCTTCCGCGCCGCCGACTCCGTCGGCTACGAGAGCAAGCCGGTGATGCTCTACTACGGCCTCAGCCAGGCATCTCAGGCGGTCCTCGCGGCCAAGCAGGATCCGCGCGTTATCAAGCGGACCGCCACCGGCCACGGCACCGACTGCCCGAACCGCGGCCAAATCACTGACGTCGGCGATCTTGAGGTCTGCGACGCGCGGACCAGGACCGGCGCACCGCCGAAAGGTGGGGCGTTCCAGCTCCTCGGGGGCGCGCTCGACTCACCGAGCCTGCCCACCGGCATCCCGCTAAGAGACTGTTTCGTAACCGTGTGATCGCGGAGCGTAATGCTGCGACCTCGACGGC
>JAKDLE010001027.1 GCA_030453005.1 Pseudonocardia sp.
CGCGGGCGGAGCCGCCGGCGTCGACGGAGCCGTCCCGCCACCACCCGGCGACACCGGGCCGATCGCACCCGGTGTCGTGGCGGACCCACCCAGGCCTGAGCCGGTAGGAGCGGTCGTCGGGGCCAGCGCGGGAGTGACGCTCCCGGGAGCGGCGCCGAGCGCGGATCCGCCGTTCAGCGCGCCGACGCCCTCACCGGCCCCGCCGAACGCGGTGGCGGCGGGCGCGAGGGACACCGACCGGTCCTCGGGCGGCTCGAACGCCTGGAACCCGGCGCCGAGGTTGTGGTTGGAGTTGCCCTGGTAGAGGTTCGCCGCGGCGACCGCGTCCTGCCGACGCCCGTTCTCCGGACTCAGGACGCCCAGCATGTCCTCGAACAGCGTGGCGTCCGGCAGCGCCTGCACGTCGTTGCGCGCCCGGACATGGTAGGTGGCCTGGTCCTCCACCGCGAGCGCGGCCAGCTTCGCCTGCGCCCACCCGGTCTCCCCGGGCGACTGCAAGGTACTCAGATGCGCCTGCGTCGCGTCGGCCGCGGCGCCTTCGTGGGCGGTCATCGCCACGTCCAGCGCGGCCCGCACGTCGCGGCCGATGGTCTGCAGGCTCTCCGCCAGGTTCCGGTAGTTGGCGACGACCGCCTCCATGGCCGAGTGTCCGGGCCCGGTGAGGATCGGGTCCCGGATGTCGGCCAGCGTCATCTGTTCGAACGGCACCCCGGTGGTGCGGTAGTACCCGGTCACGGCCACCTCCACGTCGACTCCGGGCATGGTCGCCCAGAGCGGTGGGAGTTCGTGGCCGAACGGGGAAACTGCTCAGCTCGGGGGCGGCAGGTTCGCGATCATGGCCGCCGCCATCTCGCGCACGATCTCGCAGCCTCGGCCGGGCTGGAACGCGAAGCCCGCCCTCGCCTGGATCATCTGGTCGTCGGCTATCCCGATGAAGATGCTGCAGTCGCGCCCGTCAGTGTCGACGAAGTCGGCACGCACGATCGGACGTCCGTCGATCTCCCCGGGCTGGAACACCGGGTACGCCTCGCGGACGTTGTACAGCCCGTCCAGCCCGACCGGCGGGTCCTGGACACCAACCGCACTGATCACGCCCTCGCCATCCGTGCTGCGCCATTCGCAACCCCGATCGTCGCCGGCGCGGATCTGCTCCTCGGTCGCCGCGTCCAGCCCGATACGTTCCTCCTGCTCCGCGGTCAGCAGATCGCAGGCGGCGATCCCCCGAACATCACGCGGGTCGGTGACCGGCGGCGCGAGCACCGCCACATACGTCGTTGATCCGGCGTCGGACGACACGACGCCCGCACAGCCGACCAGGACCAGGGCAGCGAGCAGCAGCACCACCCCGCGCATCACGCGAAACGACCCCGGTTCTCCGCCTCCGCACCCTGGTACAGCACTAGTTGCGTCTCCAGGTTCACCACGGTCTGCGCAATCTGGTCCCGCCATGCGGCGACGTAGGCGGTGGCCCGGCGAGCCATCACCGCACCCTGCTCTGCCGCGTTGACGCTCACCGGATCCGCGGCCGGAGCCTCGAACGTCAGGTCGAACTGAAGCGTGCCCGTCAAG
>JAKDLE010001028.1 GCA_030453005.1 Pseudonocardia sp.
TTCGCGGCGTGCGGCGCCGCAGCACCCGCTGGGTGGCGTGGGCGGCCGGCAGCCGGGGTCGCGGTTGACGTCGGCGAGTGGCTCGGCGAGGAACCGTTCGGGGCGAGGAACCGTTCGAGCCGGCCCTGGCGCGGGTGCTCGGGGGGTCCGCCGGGTCTGTGAGGAGAGGACGCCGGTGGTGGGGCACCGCGACGTGGCGTGCGGGGGTGACTCGCCGGGGTCACCCGTCCGGCGGCGACCTCGCTCGGCCGCCGCCGGCACCGGGGTGATCACGCCGCTCGTGGCTGGGCCGGTCCTCGACGTGCACGGCGGCGCGGGTCGATCCAGGCGGGCGGGGAGAACTCGGGCAACCCGTCGACCAGGCGGACCTCCCACCCGGCGTGGTGGACCAGCCGGTGACAGGCACGGCAGAGCATGACGAGGTTGCCCAGCTCGGTCGGCCCGAGGGCCTGCCACTCCCGCACATGGTGGATCTCACACCACGACGGTGGCCGACCGCAGCGGGCACAGCCCCGGTCGCGGGCGGTGACGGCGCGGCGCAGACCGTCGGGCACCACCCGGGTGAGGCGGCCGACGTCGAGCGGCTGACCCTTGCCGTCGAGCACGACCGGGATGACCGCGGCGTCACAGGCGATCATCCGCAGCGACTCCGGGGACAGGGTGCCACCGAGGTCGAGCATCCCGGCCCGGGCGCGGTTCTCCAGGTCCTCGAGCCGGATCAGCACGGTCAGGTGCGGGCGTCGCCCGCCGCGCTCGGGCAGCTGCGCCGCCGAGCCGTGGTCGAGCACGTAGCCACACGCGTCGGCCAGCGCCTCGGCCCGGCGCTGCGCGGGGCTGCGCTCGTCCTCGGCGGTGCCCGGCGCCGATTTCGTGTCGACCAGGGTGGCGACCGCGGCGAACATCGCCGCGTCGTCGAACCGCCCCACCAGCCGCCCGCCCCGACCGTCGGCGTGGCGATGCAGGTGCAGCTCGTTGACCGGCGCGGGCGGCCGGTCGTCGGGTTCGGGCCCGTCCGCGTCGAGGGCGTCGACGAGCTGGGTGCCGCGGGTCTGCAGCTCCGCGGGTGTGCAGTCGGCGATCCAGGCGGCCAGCTGCGCCTCGGCGCCCGACCACACCGCCGGGGCCAGCCTGCGGGCGGCGGCGCAGCCCAACACCCGGGCGATGACCTCGACGTGGCGCAGGCTCGCCCCGCCCGCGTCGAACACCTCGGCGGTGCCCGGCAGCCGGGCCGGCAGCGGTGTGCCGTCGAGCCCGGTGCGCGGGCGGACCTGCTCGGCCACCACGATCCGGCGCTTGGCGTCGAGCCGCTCCCAGCCCAGCAGATCCCCCAACGCGGTGACCGTGGAGCGGTAGCCGCGCTCGGCGAAGGTGCCGCGCCGCTCCAGCTCGGCCAACGCGCCGACGGTGAGCCGGTCGAGCCGCCGCGTCGTGCCCTCGCAGAGCGTGAGTATCGAGATCAGCTCGGCGTCGGTGGTGGCCGGGCCTGCCGCGTCGGACAGCGCGTCGACCGCCTCGACGAGGAGGCGGTGCGCGAGGGAGAGCGGACCCGGTACCACGCC